>USSL01000006.1 GCA_900557175.1 uncultured Eubacteriales bacterium | reverse complement strand
TCCCATAATGGACTTATGTATATTATGGTGCCCGGACCCGCTCCAATCAAAATCCGTAACAGAGACATTTACATGGAAAAGATCCGAATCCATCTGTACCGTATATTCGTCAAATCTGGTCTGGTCCACCCCATATTGAATTGCATCGCTCTCCTTTATTGCTGCTTTTCCGCTATACTTATATTCGCAATATTCTATGACCGCTCTCTTATCCTCCCAGGTAACAGGATGCTCCGGACGGAATATGAGATAGATTGAAAACTGCAACAGCATAAGCAGACCCAAAATAATCCCCACCGTCCATAAAAGGATATCCTGATACCACTTCTTTTTTTTCAATGTTTGATTACCAGCCCGCTTCTCCTGTCTTGTTTCCATATCCAATCCCTCTGGCTTTAAATTTACTGCTTCACTAACACTCTCATCCGCATATTGAGTCCCACATACCTAAATTCTGATTCATTATAATGGATTTGGTCTAACATTCCCCTCTTTTTTTGCTATTTTAATTATCTGATAATTTTCATGGGTAAATTCTTCTAAAGATAGCTTTACTTCCACCTTTGATATTTCATCATTCGTTATAGAATTTAGTTTCTCAATAACTTCCTCATAAGCTTGGTTATTGATACTACAATAAATGGGGATAAATAGGCTTGAGGGTTTGACACATACCAATCTGCAGACAACACTATCAGGATATACACCTATGGCTGTGGAACAGTTGCATCCCAATAATATTTCTGTTATATGCTCAAGTTCATAGTATCTTTTTGTGAATTTATCACTCATAACTCCCTCGGTTTGCTCAATTTCAATCACATACTTCATTTTACTATACCACCATATGTTTTAGTCAAGGACTATTCCGTTCCTGCTATATCACATTGAACAAAAAACGGTCAGCATTCACTCGCCTGCATACCCGCGGTTACTTTTCTACTGAAATAAATGGCGGAAAGATATCGGGACTATTGAAGCGCTGCATTGTTTTTGTATCCACGTCAAAACATTTTCCATCATATTCATAGTGTAGTTTTCCATCTTTACTATAAAAACGATGTTCTGCCTGAAATGCTACAGGTTTGAA
Organism: uncultured Eubacteriales bacterium; assembly: GCA_900557175.1. Taxonomy (GTDB): domain Bacteria; phylum Bacillota; class Clostridia; order Lachnospirales; family Lachnospiraceae; genus Scybalocola_A. The sequence goes on along the minus strand of USSL01000006.1, from coordinate 20,347 downwards.
GCTCTCACCTTGTATGGGCTGATCGCGATACAATGCTTGATTTTCATAGAATTTTAACACATCATCTTCAATGCGTATATCATAGATACCACTTATAATAGCTTCTGCCGCTACCTGTTTCCCAGAAGCAGATATGAATCGAAAACAGCCTGTAACAGCATTGGTGCTTTTACGTTGTGCCAGTTCAAAGCGAAATAATGAAACAGCGCTAAAATCCTTTCGCAATTTTTCCCGTTGTCCATTCGGTCCCATAAGCCATATTTTTTCGTTAGATACAATGAACATATCCAGCTGGAATCCGCTTTGGGAATATTTAAGATTAGAAAAGGATATCTGGTCAGAATATACGCCCTGCAACGCACCATCCTCCAGTTTGTAAATTAGTTCCTTTGTATACAGCGTTTTTCCATTTACGTTCGCCTCAAGAAAGTTAATTATATCTTTCATCCTGCATCTCCTCATTCTATCAACTAAAATAATACTTATCCTTTTAATTTTGCATTATTTGACTATATTAAAGGTGCCATCTAAAATAGAATACTATATCGATTCATTGTATACCGTGATTATGCTGTTTTACAATGGGACGGGAAAATGCTGCCGGCACTTACATACTGGAATTGAACAAAATCGCTGCGCGATGGCCTGCCAAGGCTGTGGCATAGCGATTTTCTGTTTTCTATAATAAAAAACAGTGGAAAGCAAGTCCTAAAAGTAGTATTGTTAAATCACCACAAAATAACAATCAAACAGGATCGACCTTCCCACTGCCTATGAAAAGAATACCACCCTTCCGCTTGGTTGGCAAGCGGTTTTATGACCCAAATGCACCTCCGTGTAAAGCAGTGTTTTGATTACTACTGATTTTACATGGAGGATTTTATTATGTATGAAAAATATTTAGAACAGCTTGAGGAAGCCGGAAAAATCCGTAACCTCAAAGAGCGTTCCATCAACTGCTATAAAAACTATGTTTCTTACTTTCTGAAATATCAGAATAAGAATCCCAAAGAACTTACCTGTCAGGATGTCAGAGCTTTTTTGCTTGCAAAAAAAGAGGAAGGACTGAAAGCCACAACTCTGAATCTTTACAATTCTGCCATCCGTTTTTTCTATCGAAATGTCCTGCATATCCTTTGGGATGACATCACAGTTCCACGTATGATCCTAGAACATAAGCTTCCGACCGTACTGACTGTTGATGAAATAGACCGTCTATTAGATGCTGTTGATGATATCAAATATAGAGCCATGTTTGCAACGATGTATTCTTCCGGGATGCGGGTTTCTGAAGTGATCCACCTTCATTATGATGATATTTCCCGTTCAAATATGCAGATCCATGTCCGAGATACGAAGAACAGGATGGACCGCTATACAATTCTTTCTAAACGGTGTCTGGATATCCTTACACAATACTGGTTTGAGAAAGGACGTCCCCGTGGGATCCTGTTTCCTAATAAATTTACTGGTAATTACCTGACAGTCAGTACACTGGAGCAAGTGATGCGACGGGCAGTATCCGATGCTGAACTTCCAAAGAAAGCAACTCCACACTGTCTCCGTCATAGCTTTGCAACTCATCTGATGGAGCAGGGAGTAGAACGGCAGAATATTCAGGCACTGCTTGGACACCGTGACCCAAAATCCACGGAAGTTTATCTTCATGTCAGCAACAAATCCCTCATGGGAATCCAAAGTCCCTTTGACAGGAAAGAAGGTGCTGATTATGAATAAGCCCACCGTCCAGGATATTTTCCGGTGTTTTTATTCGGCATACCTTGAAAAGTATTCTCCTTCTCCGGAACAGGCAAAAGTTGCCCGGAACATCTTGAACTGCAAAACCGGAGCCTATGGTGCAAACGTCAGTGTATGTGAAGACTGTGGTGCTGTTCAGATTCACTATAATTCCTGCCGCAACCGTTGTTGTCCCATGTGTCAGGCTGTTCCAAAGGAAATGTGGATGGATGCCCGCAAAGAGGATGTGCTTGATGCACCCTACTTCCACTTGGTATTTACAGTTCCTGACATTCTGAATCCAATCATTTACAATAATCAGAAACTGTTATATGACACCCTGTATCATGCAGCTTCTGCTACAATCAGTGAACTGACTGCTGACCCAAAGCACCTTGGTGCTGCTGTCGGCTATATCTGCATCCTGCATACATGGGGATCTGAAATGAACTTTCATCCCCATATCCATACAATACTGCTCGGCGGTGGTCTGACATCCAAAAACGAATGGAAAGACAACGGTACTGAGTTTTTTCTTCCTATATGGGCTATCTCCAAAGTCTTTCGTGGAAAATATATGGATGAGTTGAAAAATCTCTGGAATACGAATCAACTTAAGTTTCATGGAACTGCCGAAAAATACAGTAACCATTATGTGTTCAAAGAACTGATTGATTTCTGTTATGATGCGGAATGGATTCCTTATTGTAAGAAAACTTTTAACGGCGCACAGTCTGTGATTGACTACCTTGGAAAGTATACCCACAGGATTGCCATCAGCAATCACCGCATCATCTGTATGGACGATGAAAACGTTACTTTTTCTGTAAAGGATTACCGGAACAAAGGACAATGGAAAGAACTGACTCTTTCCGGTGTTGAATTTATACGACGGTTTCTGATGCACGTACCGCCAAAACGTTTTGTCAGGATTCGGCATTACGGACTTCTTTGTTCCCGTAGCAAACACAAGAAGCTGACTTTATGCCGGAATCTCCTTGGATGCCAAAAGTATCTCTCGAAGCTTCGAGGTAAGGAGATGCCGGAAATATTAAAACAGCTTTATGAGATAAACATTTGTGTGTGTAAATCCTGTGGCGGGCATCTTGGAAAACCACAGCTTCGAATACCACAAAGATGTTAAAAGCTTATTCTTTCATACATTTTCTAAAGCCTCAAAGCTTGAGGTTTTGTTGTCGTACCTATTTATCTGAAAATACTTGATTTCTGTAGCTTCTGCACAGAAAATCCTGTATAATCACAGGTAAGTACAAAAGATTGAAAGTCCATAGGTAATGACTACCCGGACGCTCACTTTGTTCAATGAGGTCAAATCGAAAATGGTGTAAACGAAGGGGCAGTTCACTGGAATGTCAAAACTGCTTTTTCGTTTACCCCATCATCGATTCTAACCTAAAGAATTTATTCTTCCTCCCGCAGCATTTTTTCCAATTCTGCGAGATTTTTTGTAATTTCCTGTTCCAACATATTTAATTCTGCCATAATATCTTCTGTCGGCGGATATTCAACAGGCACATATTCAATCTTTTTGTATTTATTAATTGAAAGGTCGTATTCGTTTTCTACGATTTCTGCTTTTTCCACAAAAAATGACTGTTCTGTACGCTCACGCTTTTCTTCTTCACTGAGATTCTTAAATCTGTTGATAATATCAGGAATATCATTTTCAGCGGTCGGAGTGCGCTTGTCATCAAGACTGAACCCATCGGCTTTCATATCATAAAACCAAACTTTATCCGTACCGCCGTGTCCTGTTTTTGTAAAAATTAAAATAGCTGTGGAAACGCCCGCGTATGGTTTAAATACGCCGGACGGCATAGAAATCACTGCTTCCAGACGATTTTCTTCAACAAGTTCTCTGCGAATTGCCTTGTGCGCCTTTGATGAACCAAAAAGCACACCGTCAGGAACGATGCATGCACAGCGACCGCCGATTTTAAGCATTTTCAAAAACAAAATCAAAAAAAGCAATTCGGTCTTTTTAGTTTTACAAACCTTCAATAAATCAGCCGATACGGAATCATAATCCAAGCTGCCCTTAAACGGCGGATTTGCCAAAATAAGGCTGTACTTATCTCTGTCCTGGTTTTGGTCTGAAAGGCTGTCCCTATAGTCAATATCCGGATTATCCACACCGTGCGTCATCATATTCATTGCGCCAATGCGCAGCATTGTCCTATCCATATCATAGCCATGAAACATATGATTCATATAATGCTCTTTATTTTTTCTGTCAAAAAGAACCGCTTCCTTTTTAGTATCTTTCAAATACTCACTGGAAGCAACCAAAAATCCAGATGTACCGCATGCCGGATCGCATATAATTTCATCCGGTTTAGGATCCATCAATTCAACTATCATTTTAATAATATGTCTCGGCGTTCTGAACTGTCCGTTCACACCGGCCGTTGCAAGCTTTGATAAAAGATACTCATAAACATCGCCTCTTGTGTCTGCCTGATGAAGCTGTGCCATCTGCTCATAAATCTCATCCATCGCATTTACAATTTTATCCAGCAAAAGCGGTGTCGGTATTTTAAAAATAGCATCGTTCATATATTTTGCATAAGCACTTTCTTTATTGCCATGAAGTCCTTTTATAAACGGAAATACCCATTCCTGAACAACACTGTACATTTTTTGTGCCGGGAAATCATGAAAAACACTCCACTTCAACTGACTTCCGTCAATGACTCTTTCCCCTATTGTAATTTCTTTGGAGAATATGCTATTGTAAGGCAAACCTAACATAGCGCACTCTTTTTCACGCACATTGTCGGCGTCGTCTAAATCCCTGATAAACATTAAATATGTCATCTGTTCAATAACATCTAATGGATTTGTGAGACCGCCTGTCCAAAATATTTCCCACAAACTATCAATCTTATTTTTTAGTTCACCTGTAATCATTTATAGTCCTCTTTCTTCTGAATCCATTCCAAAAACGCCCCTATAACCATACTTCGGGGCGCACATCTTTGATGTGAAGTTTTTAGCCGGCCTGATACAAAAAATTCTTCTTATTCTATGCTGAAAACAATAAACATTAAGCAATAATAAATAACTCAATAACAAATAAGAAAAAACATTAAACATTTAAAAAGCTTATAAATATGTAAAAATTTGGCCGGCATGGAAAATAAAGCAGCCCTATACTGCTGCCTTTTAGATTTCTACATCAAATTCAACAATCTGATTATATTTGTCGAGTGCCATCTGCATCTGTGCAATTTCCGTATCTGTCCGCTCGTATGCTTCCTTAATCAATTCAAGGTCATAATTAATATACTGATATTCCGGCGATGTTTTCCGTGTTGAAAAGCTTACCGAATCAATACGCTTTTTCGGCGACTGCTTCCGCATATTATCAAGCATCTGCTTGCGGACGTTTAACTGAGCCATTCTGACAAGAATCATATCCGCCGTCATCTGCTTATCCCCGACCTGTATCTGATTCGTTGCATTGGCAAGATTAATGGCGTGCTTGATTTTGACGATTTTATCATCAATTTCTTCAATATTTTTTGCAACATCGCAGTAATCATAATCAGGAATCACCGGTTCCTCATCTACAGCCGCCACATACAGATAGCCATTTCTCTCCTTATTATTCCAAAATTCCTTGTCCTCATTGAGCTTTTTCAAAAGCTTGTTGGCATATGCCGATGTCATCTTTGTCATAGCTTTCCCTCCATTTACCGTATCCATTCCTTTGGTATCATTGCTTCGTCAAACATCACCATCGAATGATTGTCCCAAATCAGCTGATGGTCTATCATTTTTTTGGTAGCTTTTTCAATCGTATCTCTGTAAATTTTTGAAATCCGGTAGTATTTGTCGCCTTCCTTATGAAAATGATGGTCTTCCTCGACAATTTCATACCTATAAGGCACATCGTGTTCACTGCGAAGTTCTGCCTTTAATTCCTCATTTTCACACCATATGCAAAGCTGAAATGTCTGGTCTGTATTATTTTGAAAACGATAATCAATGTAATTGTAACTGACCGATGTTCCTGCGCTCATAGGCACACGAACACCTCCGGCATCCGGCGCCAGCGCATCCGAATGTTTATGAAATTCGGTAATTGTCAGCGGACTGTGCAATATCAAAATATTCAGTGTATTGGCAAGATTGCAAAGGCCGCCGCCCCGTCCCGGCCTGATTTTATTTTGCAAAATAACACGGCCGTCCTTATACCCTTTTTGGGCGGTAATTTTTCCGACAGTCTTCCAAAATGAAAATACTTCTCCCGGACGAATGAGCATGCCGTTCATCGTCTTTGATGCAATGTCTATATTCTCTGCCTTATTCTGCTGCAATACCGGATCAATGCCTTTGCCTTTTTTAATCAGATGTGAACTATGCTCTGAAATGATTACCGGTAATTTCTTTTTCTCTATCGTTTTTGCAAAATGCCCGCCGCCGGTCATATCTTTGATATGTCTTACAAAAATACCTTTTTGTACCGACAACTTGTAAAAAAACGGATTTATATCGCAAAAGTTTTTATTTGGCCGCATCTTTTTCCCTCCCGACAGTCAAATTTCCGAGTCTGTCTTTGTATTTTTTACTTCTTTGATAAAATTTTAAAATAATATTTTCTACATGACGGCGCTTCCCAATCGGCGCAGTTTCGTCAATGCGTATAAACTTCACAAGTATACTTGCAAAACCGCACCTGTTCGCCCCTAAAATATCTGTAAACAGCTGATCACCGACAAAAAGCATTTCCTGTTTTTTGAGGCCAAGCATTTTCTGCGCCTTATAATAACCTGCCGTGTCTGGTTTATTTGCCATCTCGATATAAAGCGTATCAATATTTTCAATGAAGCCTTCAATTCTTTCTTTACTGTTATTTGAAAGCAGCAGCGTCTTCAAACCAATTTTATGTATTTTTTGAAACAAGGCATCAACTTCCGGTGTCGAAGCATCGCCATGATGAACAAGTGTATTATCAATATCAAAAACAATGCCCCGGTATCCAAGCGCATAAAGCTTTTCATAATCAATATCAAAGACACTGTTTACATAAGCATAGGGATAAAATTTTTTAAACATCGCTGCCTCCCAAGTCATCCACATAGTCGCATACAGCATTGATCTGCGCCTCAAATGTCTCTCCGAATCGCTTCTCAAAAAAAGCGCTGCCCACTGTAAATGCCCACGGCCGCACAGCTTTCAGTTCATCAAGCCGCGCAAAACTATTCACACTCCCGGCAATGCACACCGGCGCGCCTGCCCCGGCATTAAAGCGGTTAATCAGCATCCCTGCATCGCCCGTATACCTGTAGCCGAGCAGATCAAAACCGAAAACGCCCTTTTTCAAACATTCCTCTGCTTCTGCAAGCATCGTACCGGCATTTCCTGAAAGTACCGACGGACGGCCGCTCACTTCACCGACAAAAGGCATATATTTAATATCATGTTCCCTGCAAAAATCATTGACGGAATCAAAAAATTTCGTCCCCATAAGAATATCACAGCCACAGGCGGCAGCTGTCAGCGCCCCTTCCATACATTCATTTTCTGTATAGGCCACCGTTTCAAGCACTGTCGTTTTTTGGCACGCCTTCATTCTGCCAAAAATCGCTTTCATCTGTGACAGCGGCAGTGGCGCCTCTTTCATTCCCCAAAATTCTGCCTTTGAATTTTTACACTGTTCAAAAATATGTGCTGCATTTTCTACTGTCTTGTCATTATATGTCAGCATTACAATTAAATTCAATGCGTCTTTCACTATCAATCAGCCCCTTTGTCTTCCAATGCCTCATCATTAATTCGATTTTAGCATATTTTCGGCAAAAATGGCAATGCAAATTTAAAACGGGCCGCCGTTTTCCGATTCAATCGTCAACGGCAGCCCGTGTTTTATACTATTTACCTTCTCTGTCTTTTTCTAGCTTTGACAAACAATATTGTTGCTATTTCTGCTGCTGATACAAACAGTACAAGCGCAAACGCTATAATCGGCGCCGTGTCACCTGTCTGAACGCTGTCAGACGGTTTATCCGGCTTATCCGGTGCAGATGTGCCCGGTGTCCCTGTTTCATTTGTATCTGAACCTGCTTCTCCGGATTCATTTGTATCGTCCGTTTCAGACTCACTTGTACTCTGTGATTCAGAATCGCCTGTCTCCTGTGATTCGGATTCACCTGTCTCCTGTGACTCGGAATCGCCTGTTTCCTGTGACTCGGAATCACCTGTCTCCTGTGACTCGGAATCATCTGTTTCCGGCGGCACAGGTGCCTCCGTGCTTTCTGTCAGCGTATATGTTTCGCCAGCCACGGTCTCAAAAGAAACGCGTCCTGTCTTGCCTTCCACAGGTGTCACTGTCACATTGCCACGGCTGTCACTTACTGAAATATATTCCCAGTCACTTGCCTGTACTGTACATGTGCCGCCATTTTGGGAAAGAATCTTGGCGCCTGTCAATGTGCCGTCTGCCCAGCTTTCAGAAACTTCAAAGTTTCCTCTTGCAACAAGACCGCTGACAGAACCCGTCTGCCATGCATTTTCCGGCATTGCAGGCAGAAGATTAATATAACCTGCATTGGACTGCATAAGCATCTCGGCAACACCACTCGTAAATCCAAAGTTTCCGTCAATCTGGAACGGCGGGTGTGAATCCCAAAGGTTTGAATAAATACCTGTTTTCACAAACTGGTCAATAATTTTATAGGCATGGTTGCCGTCGCCTGTTCTTGCCCACGCATTCAGACGCTGTGCAATACCCCAGCCGGTCGCATTGTCACCGCGGTTTTCCAAAGATACTTTCGCTGCATTGATGTATGCCTCATTATCAACATTGACTAAGTCTCCAGGGAACAATCCAAGCAAATGAGACATATGACGGTGGCCTTGCTCATAGCCCGAAATTTTGCCCGAAGCTGTCTGTCCGAGGGCAGTTTCATCGTACCACTCTTTAATCTGTCCGCTCTCGCCGATTTCAATTGGTTTTAAACCGTCGCGGTATTTTTTCCATTCATTCATCTGTGTCTCAGAAACTGTGCCCGGTGTTCTTGCATTCAGAGCCTCTGCCGCTTCGATGCAATCATTAAACAGCTGCCATACAAGAACATTTTCATAGACATTGCCTGCCGTATAAGGGCCGTGCTCCGGTGAATATGCCGGAATCGTCACATAACGCTCTGTACCGTCGGCATCTGTCACCTCTTTAAGAATTTGCATATAAAACTGTGCTTCCTCAGCCATCATCGGTAAAATCTCATTCTGAAGCTTATCTAAATCGCCGGAATACTCATAAGCTTCGTAAACATTCTGAAGCATCCACGGCACTGCCGCCGGCGACCATCCCCATGAAAAGTTCCAACCCGGACAAGTCCAGCCAAACGGTGTATTCTGCGTATTTGCCATGAAGCCGTTATGCTGTCCGCCCGAATTATCAATGCCATAATATGTCGAAGCCGTCACACGTCCCGGCTCGCGCAGTCCTTCCATATAGGCAATCATCGGCTCTGCACATTCTGCCATATTCGTCACATAAGTCGGCCAGTAATTCATCTGGAGATTGACGTTCATATGGTAATCGCTGCCCCACGCAACCGGATTGTTGGCTTCACCGGTAGCATCAAGCCATACGCCCTGAAGGTTTGCCGGAAGTCGGTCGCCCTCTCTCGATGAAGAAATCTGCAAATAACGTCCGTACTGGAAAATCATTGTTTCCAAATATGCCTTTTCATCGGCGCCTGCACCGCCATTTTTGTAAGCTGCAATCAAATCGTCGGTTGTTTTTTCAGACACCGTCTGACCGAAATCAATTTTAACTCTGTCATAAATATTTTTATAATCTGTCACGGCAGCTGCCTTTACGGCGTCATAGCCTTTATTGACAGCAGCATCCATCACCGACTTCACTTTCGCTGAAAGCTGTGCATCTGTCTCCCCTGAGCGGTATGTCGGATATACCATTTTATAATCGGTATCTGCTGTCACAAAAATATAAACTTCTGTCGCATTGCTGACAAGCAATGTGCCTTCCTTGCCCTCTGCCGGCGCAACTGTACCGTCACCGTTTAATACAACCTTAAGTCTTCCGTTTAATTTCATATCATTATCTTTCAATTTTCCGGAAACTTCAATTGTATCGTCTGTTGTCGTATACGTCACTTCCTTGCCAAGTGAAGCATCTTTTGGCTGATCCACAGGGAAGCTGACTTCAAATGTCAGCGGATGCATCGCACCTTCAGCCCCTTCAATCGCCTTAGCCGTCAGCTTCATCGCAATGACATTGTCTGGATAGCTTGCAAAATATTCACGGTAGTAATGTGTATAATCTCTGTCATAGGATACTGTCGCAACCGCATTGTCAATGTCTAATGCTCTCTCATAATTGGTTGTTTCTGTATGCGTTTCTCCTTCCGGCTCCTGCTTTTCAATCATTGTTGTCACAATACCGTCAAAAGAAACTTTATTATCCTTGACCGCCTGGATTGTCAGCGTATGCTCGCCCTTTGTCAGTCCTTCCACTTTTAAAAGACTCTGACGTGCGAAAGCTTCCGCATATGTATTGACTTCTGTAAACTCACCGTCATCTACTTTGTACATAAACTTTCCAAGCTTGTTGCTTTTTGCGCCGAAAAGTTCAAAGCCGGTACCTGTAAACCGGCATGTCAGCTGGGCGCCTTCTGCATTGGCACCGTCAATGTAAACTTCATCTTTTCCAAACCAGTCGACTGCATCCCCCTCGCCTGAACGGTCATAGATTGCCCACTGTCCTGTGAATGTCATCTTATCATTTCCGGCATCCGTCTTCCAGTCAATTGTCTCGCCCTCCAGCACTTTAAAGCAGTCAAACGATGTCTTTTTTGCTTTATTTGCTGATTGTTCATTAACCATTGATTCAAAATACAATGTATGCTGTCCGTAAGAAAGACCTGAAATTTCAAATAATACCGCATTGACTTCCTTTTGATCCTTTGTCATTGAACCTGTGATTGCTGTTGTCTCGTCATCCACATAGGCTTTAAAATTTCCCATATCCGGTCCTTTAACGCCAATCATCTGGATGCCCGTACCCTCAAAGGAAACAGTAAATTTTCCCGGATTATCATTGTAATGTTCTGTACCGCCTTCCCATTCCGGCTGCTGATAGGAATGCCATCCGTCGCCGTATGCAATCTGTTCACTGCCATCACCGATAATTAAAGACGTATCTTTCTTCGGCGGCTCACGGTCAAAATCAAGATAAATATCACCCCAGCCCTGATATGCGCCATATTCTCTTGAAAAAGCGCCGACGAGTTTATCACACATTTTTGATGCATTCGGATCATTATTTAAAAATGCCTCCTGCACAGATTCCATGTACTCAGCCATCGGCTGCCCGTCAACCGTCGCAATGTTTCCGCCTGTATATGGTCTTGACGGAGACGGTCCTCCGTTCCATAGCGTCTTATGGTTAAATGTCAGGTGTTCCTTTTCCACTTCACCGTACACATTCACACCCATATGGGAATTTCCTACTGGAAGTGACAGCTGCTGCCACCAGTCGGTATCACTGCCCGGTTTTGTAAAATTACCCGAACCGCCTGTCAGCGTTCCTTTAGATACCGGCTCATCAAACTTAATTTTCATCGCATCCTGCTCAGGATTGATCTGTTCCGTTGCTGCCTCCGACTGCATCGAAAATGGAACAGCTGTCACTGCCAGCGCAGCCGCACATATCCCCGCAAAGACTTTTCTCATGTTTTTTGTCTTCACACCATTTCTCCCTTCTATTACACTTTATTCTAAGTGTACCCCATCGACGCTATTTATGATTTGCACTTTTGTCCTGTTTTTTTTCACTATAACACTTTTTTTGTAAGATTTGCCCAAATAAATGATATTGTATGTCACAAACTGTCGTCAATTCATCATCAGCCGTATAAACCGTCTGAAGTCTGACTTATCCCATGTCACCGGCGTCGGATAAAGCGGATTTCCCTCTTTGTAAGCCCAGTCAACAATCTGGGTAATGTCCTCAGCCTTAATCGTCGGCGGATAAACAGGAATATTCATTTTTTCTTTCATCTCGTCTATCCAGTTTAAGAAAGCTTCCGCTTTTGCCGCATCACTGTCATTGTCGGCATGAATACCGCAGACATCGCAAAGCTCTGCCAGCCGTTTGTGTGCAGCAGGGCCAAAAGCACGCATAACATGCGGCAGCAGCGTTGCCATGGCAAGACCATGCGGTGTGCCGTAAAGTCCGCCCAGCGTATGACCGATGGCGTGGACATAACCGACACTGCCGCGGGTAAAAGCTCTGCCGGCATAAAAAGCCGCACGCTGCATATTTTGACGTGCCTTTAAATCTGCACCGTTTTCATATGCCTTATACAGGTTGTTGTAAATAAGCTTCACCGCTCTTTTAGCAAGCTCATCCTCTAAAGCTGTATTGTACGTATGGTTCGTATAAGCCTCGACTGCATGACTTAAAGCATCCATACCGGTCGTCGCAGTCACCTGTTTTGGCAGACCTGCCGTAAGTTCAGGATCAAGGACAGCATAGCGCGGCATCAGACATAAATCATTCATGGACGCTTTATGATGCGTCCCGGATTCTGTAATAACCGCGGCAATCGTTGTCTCTGAACCCGTTCCCGCCGTTGTCGGCACAGCAAAAATTGTCGGGATCGGACGCAGCACTCTGAAAAGTCCCTGCAGTTTGCTGACTGTTTTTTTCGGCCGGGCAATGCGGGCGCCAATGCCTTTAGCACAATCCATCGGAGAACCGCCGCCGAAGGCTACCATACAGTCGCAGCCCTCCTTTATATACAGTGCAACGCCTTCTTCCACGTTAATATCACTTGGATTTGGCTCCACTTTATCATATAGTACATAATCAACATTTTCTTTTTTCATAGCGTCAAAAAAACCATCCAAAAGCTTCAGCTGCATCAACATTTTATCGGTTACTATGAGCGCCTTTTTGAATTTCTTCTGCTTAATTCCCGCAGGCAGCCGTTTTACAGCCCCCGGTCCCTGCATTGTTTTTGGCATTTTCCACGGCAAAACATACATACCGACTTTCATAATACTTTGATAAATACGACTATAAATTTTTATCATAGTGCTTCGCCCCACTTTCTTTACTCATGCTTGCGCATCACTCATCAGCTTTACTGATACCCCGGTTTTATTATTTTTTTTGCGGATATGCCCGCATACAAATCGCCTCAATCGGGCAGACTTTTGAACAAATTCCGCAGCCGATACACCGGTCCGGTGTTTTAAGATAAGCAATTGTTCCGATATCTCCATGAAACTTCGGTGCCTCGATAGCCAGACATTCCATCGGACAATTCTCGACACACACCGAACAGCCGGCACAATTCTGCCCGTCAATATAAGGTCTGTTTTTCTTTGCTGTTTCTATTTCAACCACCTCCTGCAGGAGCCAGCAGCGCTACTTCGTCGCCGTCTTTAAATTTGTAATGCTTAGGTACGGCTTTCCCATTCACCAGCACGACCAGATCCTTTGCTTCCTTTCGTGGAATACCGGGCACCATCCCCAAAAGTTCATGAAGGCTGGCAGCGTCGGCATCAAATCCGGACACTCCTGCGCTTAATCGAGCCACACCATAAATCCTTACCCGGATCATAGGCTACACCCCCTTGATTTTTAATTTCCGAAGAAGTCTTTTTGTCGGCAGTCCGTTTTTATCCCACCCTCTCGCATGATAATAGGTACGCTTTAATTTTTCCAGCGGAACCTTCGACTTTGGATCATTCGGATCCTGAAGAAGCTTGACAAGCTTCTTTGGCAGGGCATCTTTATTGGCATTCACACCAAACCGGCGGTTGACTTCCCGTTCCAGATTATAGCCCCTCTCTCCGCAGCGGATATAATTGCCGAAAGTCATTTTCATGCCGGTAACATATTCAAACCCCTTCGTATGGTGGAATACCGGAAGATGAAAACAGGCAATCTCCGGAAATTTATTAATAAGCCGGACGACACCGCCGCAGTACGGCAGTATTTTATTAACGGCCTTTGTATACCAGCTGTTTGGATGCTTCATTAAAGGTGCCGGGAAAAATGCATAGCTTGTAAACAGACATTGGCCCGTCGCGGATATCATTTCCATCAAATCCTGAAACAGCATTGTAAGATCTGCTTTGCCCCGATGGGTCGTCGGATCAATGGACAGCCCCAAGCCTTCCAAAATAACTAAATAGCCGCCGTTTAAATGACAGCCGCCGCGGTTGCTGACCGCATAGCCAAGGCCAAGGCCTACCGCTTTTCGCGGCTCATAGGCAGCCAGTTCCATTCCTTTTGCGTGAATGGCAAAATCCTTGCCGCCATATTTTTCTGAAAGGCGTTTGCTGCCAAGACCAAGTTCTTTACCGATGCCTTCACCGTAGGCAATTTCCCTGAATATTTCCGAAAGCTCCGATGTATCGGAAAATTTCAGACCGTTATCCCAAATTCCTTTTTCATTGGCTTCCATCGCGTAAGCAATCGTATTGGCACATGAAATCGTATCCATTCCCAGCTCATCCAGCTCATAATTCCACTTTAAAATTGATTCTAAATCGTTGTTTAAAATGCCGCCGCCAAGAAGCACAAGTGTTTCAAGCTCCGGACCTTTGACAGCCCTGCCCCCGACCTCCACGGTACGGGCACAGCGAATCGGGCACGTCAGACAGCCCTTGTTGACGATATTATATTTTTCAGCCAAAAGCTCTCCGCTGACCTTTTCAAAATCCGGGTACTGACCGTAAGTATAATTTTTCGTTGATAAAATGCCTTTCATCTGCATGGCACTGACTAATCCGGCAGTACCAAGCTTTGGAAGCTGATTGCCTGTCAGCGGATGATTCCGCAAATATTTGAACCATTTTTTTGTATGCTTCACCATTTTTTCTTTTTCAAGGACAATCACTTCTTTATTTCCGCTGGCACAGACAGCCTTTAAATTCATATAGCCCATCACGGCGCCGGTTCCGCCCCTGCCTGAAACACGTTCATTGGAAACGATACATGAATATAATACCTTGTTTTCTCCGGCCGGGCCGATGCAGATTTTTCCGTTTTTTCTCACCCGCCCGTTTTTTAGCCGAAGCTTATCATCGAGCGCCGCCTGCGTCTCGGAAGTTTTCATGCCCCACAAATCGTCTGCCTCGTGAAACAAAACCTTGTCATTATTAATTTCAATCCATGTATGTTTTTTGCACTGCCCTGTAATAATCAAAGCGTCCAATCCGGCTTTTTTTAAATAATAACCGAAATTACCGCCACAATTGGAAGACGTCAGGTACCCTGTCTGCGGTGACAGCGTTGAAATATTAAAGCGGCTGGAGCTTGGCGCTCCGGAGCCTGTCATAGGCCCGGTCGTAATCACAAGCATATTTTTCTTTGAAAATGCTTTTTCCCTGCCGGTCAGATTGTCTGCCAGAATCTTGGCCGCCATCGTTTTTCCTCCGATGAACAGCCTGCGTTCTTCATCGGAAAACGGGTAATCGGTTACTGTCTGCGTCGTTAAATCAATTTTTATGACCTTCCCCATGTAGCCGCCATATTGTGTTGCCATATGATCACCTTCCTATCATTTTCATGAAATCTATAATTTTACAATATCAATTTTATAAACGCACATCCATTTATATCTGTATTTTCATCAATGAATATTCCTGATGCATCAGATCTGCCCAAAGCACTTGTCCGCGCATCGTCGTTTCATCCGAATGCTGCTCTTTCGGACACTGCGTCTTCACTGCCCATTTATATACCTCGGCCGACTGGATTGAAGCAATTAAATTGACTGTCGGCACATAAGTGCCTGACGGATGTATCTCTTTATCCTGATAAATTTTTTCAAGAATCCTGTCTCCCGGATAAATGACCGCCGCCTGTCCGCACCAGCCTTCCACGGCACCGTGAACGAGGGGAATATTTTTTTCTTCCGCGAGACGTTCCAAATAAAGTTTCGATTGAATATTATCGGTGCAATCGACGATAATCGCTGCATCGCCGATCAGAGCGCTGCCGTTTATTTCCGTTAAATATTCTTTGTATATCGTCATATTTAATTCTGATGCAGCACAAAGAAGCGCCCTCTGCGTGACTTCCACCTTCGGAAGGCCCATCACCGCATCATTTGCATAAAGCTGCCGGTTTTTATTTCCCGGCGTAAATACATCGTTATCTATAAGAAGCAGATTTTTAAATCCGAGACGGACAAGCTCATGGGCTGTCATCTGACCTAACGCCCCGACGCCGACAATCGCTACTGTAACTTGTTCCATCATACGCACACCCTTTCCGGAAAATACAGACTTGTTTTACATTGGTCCGATTTTTATAATCTCTCCAATCTGCTCATAACTATAGCCGCCCATTTCATCCAGCCTTCTTAAAAAAGTGTCGCTCTTTAATGCCGCCAAAAAAGCCTGAATATATGGCGTTTCTAAAAAAGACTGGTATGTCACAAAATCATATTCCTCAAAAGCGACATCTACAAAATCCAAATCTAAAGCTTTTGCACTGGAATAAACGCCCATGCCGACATCCGCATTTCCTTTTTGTACAGCCGCAGCCACGCTCATATGTGTCGTCACTTCATGGCCGTAGCCGTCAATCGCCTGAGGACGTATGCCCGCCTGTTTTAGTTCATAATCTAAAAGAACTCTCGTTCCGGCGCCTTTTTGACGATTTATATAACGCACACCATCTTTTGTCAAATCATGTATCGTATGAATATCTTTCGGATTTTTTTTCTGTACAATAAAACCCTGCCGCCGGCGCACACCTTTGATGATCACCATTTTTTCGTCCGGAAATAGTTCTCTGACAATCGAAATATTATAAGTGCCGTCTTCCTCATCCAGCAAATGTGACGGTGCCAAATGTGCTTCTTTGTTCCTGAGTGCCATAAGACCGGCCAGCGAACCGACATGAGTGGAAGAAAGAAAAACATCTGACCGCCGCTCTTTCAGCACATCATTTAAAACATCTAAAATCAAATCATGGCTGCCAATGATGACAAGTGTCTTTTCAATCTGACTCAAATCTTTAAGCAGACGAACTTCCACCGTTTCATGGGCAGCTATGCCCTCATGATTTTGGGGAATAATACAAAACCCATCCGCCTTTACGAGCGACATCGAGGCGCCCGCCCCACGTTCTAACGGCACGGCAATCATCTGATTTCCGACAATGCCAAGCTTTACGCGGACATATTCTTCATATTTTAAGCCGGACATCAATGTTTTTGTCAGGCGCGCCTTAATGCATGGCTGCCGCAAATCTGTTTTTTCATAATATAAATCGAGCAAAGGTGCCGCAAATTCCTGAAATGCCAAATATGCCGACACCGGATATCCCGGAAGCCCTATGACCGGTTTTCCTCTGACAGCTCCAAGAATGACCGGTTTTCCCGGTTTCATGGACACACCGTGGGTATAAACAGTTCCAAGCCCGCGGATTGCATGAATTGTATAATCATCTCTGCCTGCGCTGGAACCGGCATTGATTATAACCAAATCAGACTTTTCAGCGGCCTGAAGCACCACTTTCTTAATTGCTTCTAAATCATCTTTTAATATAGGATACCGGACGCCAACACCTCCGCACTCGGCAACCATATTTTGAAAAAGATAAGAGTTTGTCTCCAAAATTTTTCCATCTTCCGGGCCTTTCGCACACGTCTGTCCATCGCCAAATGCTTCCGGGCATGACGCTTCGTCTCCACTTTCCATACAGTCAATCATCTCGTCCCCGGTAGGAATAATCGCTGTGACCGGTTTTCTGAATACAGGCAGCTGCCATACGCCTGCCGAAAGAAGTACAGCCACATCAATCGGGCGTACTTTATGATGGGAAGGCAGTACCATTTCCTTTGCCACCACATCTTCTCCTACAGCCCGCACATGGGCAAACGGATGCGTCGGCGCAATGATTTTATAGCCATGCTCCGTCTCAATCAAATCTTCTGCCATAATCACCGCATCATAGGGCGGCGGCAGCAAATCGCCTGTATCAACCTCGATATAGTCTGTCTCAGGTTCCAAAAACACTGGATGATCCTCCGATGCTTTTTTTGTATGGGCACTGATGACTGCAATGCCGTCCATCGCACAGGAATTATAGGATGGGCTGGAATAATTGGCATACACTGCCTCCCATGTGAGCCGCCCAAGCGCTTCCGGTACCGGAATGACTTCCCGACGGTCTTCCCATGCAGAACCATCCTGAAATTTTTCCAAAAACTTTTGTCTTGCTTCTTCTTTTTCCTGTATGTTCAAATATAAATTGCGTTTCATATAAACCTTTCCACCCAAATTCTTTCTCCCTCTTTCAGCCCTTCCCGGCTCCGGGGTATCAATGTATAACCGTCCGCTTCAGATAAACAGGAAATACTGCCTGATTTTGCATAAACCGGCAATGCTTCATAACCTTTTTCTCCTGCTGACAGTTTTACAAGAAGGCATGTCTCGCGTCCCTGATTGCTGGAAACATTCTCCTTAATGACCGCCGGATAAGGCAAGAGCCTTTTGATTCCTGTCCGCCTCTCATACCAGTCCAAAATAATCAGCTGAAACATCAGCACCGCTGCCAGCGGATGCCCCGGAAGTCCGGCTAAGACTGTCTTATGTTCTCTGTCATATGCCAAAATCGTCGGCTTACCGGGCTTCACGGCAATACCGCTTGTCAGCACTCGGCCGGCCATCCGTTCCAGCACTTGCTTTGTATAATCTTTATTTCCTTTGGAGCTGCCGCCGGATAAAAGAACAATGTCACTGTCTTCGGAAGCTTTTTGTACTTCCCTGAAAATAGCCGCCTCGTCATCTGTAATTTTAAGACGCCGCAGCACTTTCATGCCATGTTCTACCGCTTTCGCAGCAAGCACATAAGAATTGATATCCCAAATCTCAGAACCGCTAAGAGCTTCTCCCACATCTTTAAGCTCATCACCGGTAGAAATGACCGTTACCGTGAGCGGTTTAAAAACTAAAACTTCTGCATAACCGAGCGCTGCCAAAATGCCCAGTTCATGAGCGCCAAGTCTCATACCTTTTGAAATCACACAGGCGCCCTGCTTCACATCCTCGCCGGCGCGAATTACATTTTCCCCTTCACTGACGGCACGGTAACCGGCAAGCTTGCCCGGCGCATAGTTTTGTGTATACTCCACCATAAGCACGGCCGTCGCGTTTGCCGGAAGCATCGAACCTGTCTGTACTCTGACTGCCTCTCCTGACTCTAATACCGCATCTGTATGTTTCTCTATGCTGACCTGACCGGTCACTTTTAAAAATATGGGGCTTGATTCCCCTGCACCGTAGGTGTCCTCTGCCATCACCGCATACCCGTCCACTGTGGAACGGCAAAAAGCCGGAACCGGCAGCTTTGCAATAATATCCTCCCCGCAAACTCTGCCAGATGCTGCCTCAAGTGAAACCATCTCTGTTTCTGCCTTAAAGCCTTCCGTCTCCCGTCTTAATTTTTCTCTTGCTTCCTGCAAGGAATCGGTCTTTAATAATTCCATCTAAATCAACACTTCTCCTTCAATCAGCCGCCTTGTTTCCGGCATCTTCGGATGCTCAAAAAACTCCGGATTTTCGCCCCATTCGACAACCTTTCCATGATCCATCATCACAACATAATCCGAAAGCTTCCTTGCCTGTACCAAATTGTGGGTGACAATAAAAATCGTCGTTTTCTGCTCACGGTTAATTTTCTTTAACATTCTCTCAATCTCCGCCGTTGTCTGCAAGTCAATACTGGCACACGGTTCATCCAGCAAAAGCAGCTTTGGTTCAAAAGACAATGCCCTCGCAAGCGCCGCCTTTTGGGCTTCTCCCAGAGAAGTTTCTCCCGCCCGCTTATCCAGTAAGTGTGTCAAATTTAAATCTTTTGCCAGCATTGTAATCTGTTCCTGACGTTCTCTTGCTGCATTAATCGTCAGCCCCGTAAGAATCGGAATCATAAGAAAAATTTGTGCAATCACCATTGCGGTCACAGTGTAATTCAATCTCAGACTTCCAAGAGGTCCCCGACGCATAAAGAGAATGTATACAAACAAGCCGCAGAGCACCGGCGGCATTCCCATTAGCGTATAAATCAGACGAAGCAACATCCGCTTTCCGAAAAATTCATACCGTGCAATGATAATTCCTAACGGAAGGCTCAGTAAAACAGCCACTGCCAACGAAATAAGCGATACTTTAAGCGACAAAATAACAACTTCAAATACCTCATTATCCAAAGTGACAATCAGCCTGAGCGCTTCTTTAAAACCTTCCAGTACTATATCCATCGAATCACTTTCCTGTTACTTTGCATTTGGTGTAAACAAAGGTTTGCCGTATTCTTCAACGCCATATTCTCCAATCAGCTTTTGGGTATCTTCGGACACAATCCATTCCTGAAAGGCTTTGGCGCCCTCGTGGTTAATATTTTCATTTTTCTCCAGATTCACACAGGTGACACCATACTGGTTATAAAGAATACCGCTCTCGTCCTTTTCACAAACAATAGTAAGATCTTTTTCAAGACCTGCATTCAGCCATGTTGCTCTGTCACTTTGTAGTGCTATAATAAAGTTGTAACAGTAGTGGCTAATAAGATATAATCATCTCA
>USSL01000005.1 GCA_900557175.1 uncultured Eubacteriales bacterium | reverse complement strand
CGCATTTAGAATTAAACAAGAAAATTTTACATACCAGCCACAGCTGTTCTGTCTGTTTCAATCCCTGTTTTTCAAGTAAAATAGATATGTCGGAAACAAACAAAATTATCAGCCATTATGAACTGGACACAGCTTTCGGATGGGTTATTTATAGAAATGCTTTTCCGTGGACAACTAAACGCCGCCCTGAAATCCAAACACTTTCTCTCACTATGAAGCAGCGTCAAAATCAAGTTCCCGGACCGCATTTCAAAGTTCATCAAAAAGGCGATTTCTTCACCTTTTATCATCCTGTCAGCGGGCAATCACACACACTGACTGTACATGAACTTGAACCACAGACAATTCCTCGAAAACATTTTAATTCTGACTGTCTGCTCTACCCGACTCACTTTACATCTATGAGTTATACAATCTCCCCTGAACCAGTCGAAAATATGACAATCTTCGACTGTGATGATGGAGACAAGCCTTTGAAAATGATATCAGACGAAGCGTCCCGGCTTCCTATGACCGAAAACGCCAGTTGTATTAGTATCATCGGCGGTTCGGACGGCCCGACTTCAATTGTATTTACAAGTGATTCTCATGTGAAGCTGCATACTGCCTGTTCTTCTTTACATTTTAAGCCGCTTCAAAATGATGTCGAGTGGCACATCGTATTTAACATTATACAATTTGATGAAGCAACTTTTTCTCTTATATAAACTTTGTCGTTAAAAATTTTTCATACAGAAAATTTTCACCGACAAGCCAGCACACCTAAACGGAGGTTTATTATGAAAACAAATATTTACACAATTCCTGTCATTGACGCCTTTAAAGCCGATGACGAATGTCCTTTCTGCTTTATTGAACGTCAGCTTGAACAGGAGGCTATTTCTTTTATTTTAGGTCCGGCCTATATGGAGGCTGATATTCGTGAAGATACTGACAAGCTTGGCTTCTGCCGCCATCATCACAAAATGATGTATGACTATGGCAATCAGCTGGGCGTTGCGCTTATGCTTGACACTTACTATCAGAAAATGACAAAAGAACTTAAAAGCCAGCTTCAAAGCTTTTCACCCCAAAAATCATCTATGCTAAAAAGGCTTAAAACCTCAGAAATTCACGACAAGGCTCAGACAAGCATCGGGCAATGGATTGAAGCAAAAGAATCCACCTGCTACGTATGCAATCATTTTCAATCAAAATATCCGCGCTACATCGACACTTTTTTACAGCTGGCTGTTAAGGATAACGACTTTTTTGAGTTGTTCAAAAATTCAAAAGGCTTCTGCCTTCACCATTTTAAAGATATTATCGAAATGGCCGAAGAAAAGCTTTCCGAAAATCAGAAAAAGCAGCTCTATCCCCAGCTTTTTCGCCTAATGGAAGAAAATATGGACAGAGTTGCCGCTGATATTTCATGGTTTGTCGATAAATACGATTACCGAAACAAAGATGCTGACTGGAAGAACTCAAAAGATGCTAACCAGCGGGGCATTCAGAAAATCCATGGCGGCTATCCGGCAGACCCCGTATTCCGGAAACTGAATTAAGATTTAGGTTTGTAAGTATGTTGCAAAATGCTTACTACACACGCTGCAAGGACGATGCAACAGTTTTGGCGATGCACTTCACTGCCTGTTCGGTATGCAAATATGTCGCGCGCGATGTCTGTAAATTTTGCTTGGCGATGCTAAAAATGCACGCTGCGCAAAACCCACAGACCATCGCGCGTAATTCAATTGCTTCTTACGGCAGCTCGCTATCGCCGCGCAAACTATTCACCGTCCTTGCAGCAAAATAGTATAAGACAATTGGCAATATACTTCTGCCGTCATATGCAGGTATAAGACAATAGACACCATCCTTTCGCCTCATATCTGCCGAAGATATCTGTCTGATGCTTCCCAAAAGGCGCATAGCATATTGAAACTTCTGTCTTTGACATATCTGCGTGGGAGGTTTATATAATTTTGCAGTGATGATAGCAAGAATTTCGTGATGAGAGCTGCGCTAGTGACGGCACCGAGCCTGTGTTTGAGCGAAGCGAGTTTTGGCGAATGCCGTCCATAGACGCGCGGCTCGAATAGAAAGGCGCAGCGTGTCGCCAAAAATTATATAAAACTCACTTCGCATCAAACATCAACAGCAAAGCTTCAAATATGCCGTGTCGGCAAACCTACATTGAACAAAATAACTCCGCGATGGTCTACTGTAACACACCTCTTTAATCGTAAGGTATTTGTCATCTAAATTTAAAATCTTTTTTTACAAATCTGATATACTGAAATTAATACTAAGAACGTACTCTTGCAGGAATTTATAAACTGTCATTTTCTGAAAAATCAAGCCGGTTAAGCTAGAAAAACAAAGAAATAATTCACAAATACAAGGCAATAGAAAGGATTGAGGTGATCCAAATGACTGTCAAAAATAATCTAAGTCAATCGATTAAAATAAAAAGATATACTGCTGTATTGTATATTTTGCTGCTTTTTATATTACTGGGTTTTATTATTTATTTAGCTCTAGAGTTATCAGCCTTTAAAAGTACGCCCACGATTGTCGGTACCTTTTGTTCCAGTGATGGAACCTATGCTGTTTTTGAGGATGACAATTATTATATGATATACAACCCCAAAGAACATACCATTATCGAACAGGGCATTTATCACCTGAATACTGAAAATATAGGTTATACAGAGAATCAAACGATGACAGCCTATTTTATTTTTAACGGAAAGGATAAGATTTACACTAAATTGGACAGCGAAATTCAGTCTTATAAAAAAATTGATTCAACACCGACCTATATTAATGTACAAAAAGAATTGTCTGATTAAATCAAATATACCGCGCGAAGAATGTTGTCTGCCATCTTATACTTGTAAGTGTCGTCTGTGTGTTGTAGTTTAGCGGCAGAGGAGGTTATGACAGCTTGTTGCAGCGAAACCAAAAGACAGCGGCAGCGAGGGCTTCACGTATGTTTTGTACAGCGTGCATTTTTAGCATCGCAAACAAAACCATACGTGAAGCGCACGAGCAATGCCGCGTGTATGATGGCTATAGATGCCACAAAAAATTCATGACCTCCTCTGCCGCACAAATACAAACACCCAGACAACGTTTTATGCTAAAATCTCATCTGCCAGCGTCTTCATTGCTTCTACAGTATCATCTTTCATCACAGATTTAATAGAAACTGTATTTTCACAGATTGTCACATTTTTCATTGTTTCTAAAATGCCCTTCATGCACTTAGCGGCTGCCGGTGCCCATGTACCGTTTTCGATGACACCGACTGTACGTTTCTGATAATTCTTTGCTTTTAAGTGAAGTAAAAATTCTTCCATGCAAGGGAATACGCCTGCATCATATGTTGATGCTGCAACGATGAGCTTGCTGTATCTGAAAGCATTCTCTACAGCCTCAGCCATGTCATCTCTTGAAAGATCCATAATTTCAATCTTCTTTGCACCCTTTGCTTCAAGAATTTCTTTCATTTTCTTTGCAGCCTTTGCTGTATTTCCATGAATTGAAGCATAAGCAATAAATACGCCGTCATCTTCAGGCTCGTAGCTGCTCCATATCTGATATTTTGCCACATAGTCACTGATATTTCCCTTAAGCATCGGTCCGTGCAGCGGGCAGATTGTCTGAATATCCAGTGAGGAAGCTTTTTTGAGCAATGCCTGTACCTGTGCGCCGTATTTGCCGACAATGTTAAAATAATATCTTCTGGCCTCACATGTCCAGTCTTCATCTGTATCAAGCGTACCGAATTTACCGAAACCATCTGCTGAAAACAAAATTTTCTCAGATGCTTCATAAGTCACCATAACTTCCGGCCAGTGAACCATCGGCGCCATGAAAAAGCTTAATGTATGTGCGCCCAGCTCAATTGTATCGCCCTCTTTGACAACAACCTTTCTGCTGTCCACGTCAAAATCAAAGAACTGCTTCATCATATTAAAAGTTTTGACATTGCCGATAATCTGAATTTCCGGATACTTCTCAACAAGTCGCTGAATATTGGCCGCATGGTCAGGCTCCATATGTGAAACAACAAGATAAGACACTTTCTTATCACCAATCACTTCATCAAGGTTTGCGAGCCATTCATCTGTCTTGCGTTCATCAACTGTATCCATAATCGTAATCTTCTCATCTAAAATAACATATGAGTTATAGGACACACCATTTTGAACAACATACTGACTCTCAAACAAATCAATATCCTTATCGTCTGCGCCAACGTAAACAACTGTGTCTGAAATCTTAATATCCTTCATCATCTTTCCTCCTGATCATTCTTTCTATGTATCTGTAGTGCTCTGCCGAAAACCGACAAACCTAGTATGTTATTTTTTTAGCGATATTATTGTAACATTGAATAAGGATTTTTTCCATATAAACTTTCGATTTTTTATTGTTTTTTATCCTATACAAACCGCAGAAATCCGCTGTTTACGGGAAAAAGGGCCGACCGCGTCACCCCATGACACGGACTGCCCTTTTCCTTTGGACTACTTTATTTAATAATAAGGGAAGAAAAGCTTCCTATTTATAAAAAATAGGCATATTTACTTTATCCCGCGCTTTACCATCTCTGTTACAGCAAATGTAGCTACATCATCAGCATATTTGCCTGCACCAAAGCCTGCATCATAGCCTAATTCCTTTGCAAGTTCGTGTGTCACACGGGCACCGCCGCAGCAAACAACGAATTTGCTTCTTAATCCTTCTGCTTCAAGCAGCTCGATTAATTCTGTAAGGTTCTGAATGTGTACATCCTTCTGTGTTACAGTCTGAGATACAAGCAGTACATCTGCCTTTAACTCAAGCGCTTTCTGGATAAATTCTTCATTAGGAACCTGACTTCCTAAATTGTATGCTTCAATCATTTCATAACGCTCAAGGCCATAATGACCTGCGAAACCTTTACGGTTCATGATTGCGTCAATACCTACAGTATGCGCATCTGTACCTGTTGAAGCACCAACAATAACGACTTTACGTCCGATATTCTCACGGATGTAATCGTTTACTTCATCCATGCCCATCGTTTCTTCTTCAACTGTCTGAACATGAATATCTGTATAGTCAACGGAGTAAATTGTACTTCCGTAAACAACATAATAAGTAAATTCGGTATCAAGAGAGCCTTTGTATGCGATATTGACATCTTCAAAGCCCATCTTCTTTGCCAGCTGGCGCGCCGCTTCCTCACCGCGCTCATCATTTTTAACCGGTAACGTGAATCCCATCTGGACCTTGCCATCATTCATTGTATCGCCATATGGACGAAGCTTTGTTAAATCCAATGTTGTATCAAAGTCCGTTTTGTGCATGTTATAAAGTCCTGAACTCATGCTTAATTTCCCCCTTTCATTATTTCAACAAACGGGTTAAAGTAAACATTATCTTTCTCTACAACACCGGCAAGACCTTTACCACCGTCTTTCGGACGTTTGATATCGGCAAAGATACCTTTTTCAAGTGTTGCAAACACGCCGATTTCTTCAATTTCTTTAAGCAGATCTGCTGCTTTCTGAAGAACTTCGTTTGCTCTTGATTCGATAATGCCGCCTTTCTTAAACTCAATTTCGCTGCCTAAGTCTTTCATTGTTCTGAAAATGTACTGTGCATTTTCAATAGACAATGCACGGTCAGACATAAACGGCGTATGAATTGCCTCTGTCAGCATACCAAGAAGGTGGATTCTCTGGTTTGTAAGAATTGTAACCATGTTAAACAGAGCGTCCTGTACATGACCGCGGAAAATATTTCCTGTCATGAACTTTGTCGGAGGCATATATTTAAGCGGCGCCTTAGGGAAGATCTCTCTTGCCATCTGAGCCTGAGAGAGCTCAAGAAGGAAAGCATCTTCAACATCAGGATCCATCTCGAACGCATGACCTAAGCCCTGCTGTTCCTCAGGAAGACCTGCCTTTAAGGCAAACTGTTCATTTAAGAACTGGGAAGCAAGTACAGTATGCGCAGCTTCTACGGCATCATCTGTTGTCAGATAGTTATCCTCGCCTGTATTAATGATAACACCTGCATAAGCGTTGATGATACGTGAGAAATACTGGTCAACTAATGTACGCTGCATATTAATATCACGGAAAAGAATGCCGTATAAAGCATCATTTAACATGACATCAAGTCTTTCAAGTGCACCCATTGCTGCAATTTCAGGCATACATAAGCCTGAGCAATAGTTACATAAACGAATATAACGTTTCTGCTCGCGGCCAACCTCATCGAGTGCCGCACGCATTAATTTGAAGTTTTCCTGTGTTGCATATGTACCGCCGAAGCCTTCTGTTGTAGCGCCATAAGGTACATAGTCAAGAAGTGACTGGCCTGTTGTACGGATAACAGCGATAACATCTGCGCCCTGTTTAGCCGCTGCCTTTGCCTGTGTAATATCTTCATAAATATTACCTGTAGCAACGATTAAGTAAAGTAACGGGCCTTCCTTGTCGCCATATTCCTCAAAAAAGCTGTTTCTGTCCGCAACATTTTTACGGATACGCTCACATGCTTTTTCAGCAACCGGCATAATTGCTGCACGGATTTCATCTTCGGAATGAACCGGCAGTTTTGTCAGATCAAGTTCTCCTTTGCTGATCTTCTCAGCAATTTCCTGAACAGAAAGTCCTGTCTCTGCGACTGCATTACCTAAATAGAATGCAACACCGCCTGAAAGAACTTCTTTTTCCATTAAATGGTCAACAACAACGTTTGGCAGCGGAACTTCAACTTCATTCACGCCATCAATGCCGAGAAGACGGCAGACTGCTCTCTCCACGGCCACTGTTGTATGCTGGTCAATAAATCCCTGAACATCGTCCGCAGCCCGTGCCGCACTGGCACGAGCCTGGTCGATGAGGGCCTGATTCAGATGTAATTTGCTTTCCATCTTCTTCCCCTCCTGAATATTTTGGATAATCCAAATTGTATTAATTATTCTTCGTGATGACCTCTCTCAAGGCGGGCAAGCTTCTGAGGAAGGATTGACATATCCTGTCCCTGCTCAAGACCTGCAACACCTACAAGGTTTGTCTTCTTGCCTTCGCGTTTTGCACGGCATACTTCACACTGACATGTTTCTTCATAATGGTCAGGCTCTGTATATGTTGTAATAACACCTTCAAAGTTTCTTAAAATAACTTTATGCGGTGTCTGAGAAATTACATAATTCGGCATAACCGGTGTCTTTCCGCCGCCGCCAGGAGCGTCAACAACAAATGTCGGCACTGCGTAGCCTGATGTATGGCCTCTTAAACCTTCGATAATCTCGATACCCTTTGATACAGGTGTACGGAAATGCTCAAGACCCATCGAAAGGTCACACTGGTAAATATAGTAAGGACGAACACGAATCTGAACAAGCTTCTGAACAAGTTTCTTCATTACGTGAACACAGTCATTAACGCCTGCTAAAAGTACTGTCTGGTTTCCTAAAGGAATACCTGCATCAGCAAGTCTTGCACAAGCTGCAGCACTTTCTTCTGTAATTTCATTTGGATGGTTAAAATGTGTATTTAACCAGATTGGATGGTATTTCTTTAACATGTTACACAGCTCAGGTGTAATACGCTGAGGCATAACAACAGGTGTACGGGAACCGATACGAACGATCTCTACATGTGGAATCTTTCTCAACTCGGAAATAATGTACTCAAGTCTCTCATCGCTTACTAATAAAGCGTCACCGCCTGAAAGTAATACGTCACGTACTTCAGGATGATTTCTAATATACTCGATACATGCATCGATCTGTTCCTTCGGAACGCCTGCATCGTCCTGACCTGCAAAACGTCTTCTTGTACAATGACGGCAGTACATAGAACACTGGTCTGTGATGAGGAAAAGAACACGGTCCGGATAACGATGTGTTAAACCGTGAACAGGTGAGTCTGTATCCTCATGCAGAGGATCAAGTAAATCAGCAGGTGACTGATATAACTCATGTGCTGTAGGAACGGCCTGTTTTCTTACAGGATCATGAGGATCATCAAAATCAATAAGTGATAAGTAGTATGGTGTGATTGCCATTCTTAACTTACCAAGGCACTGTCTGATACCTTCTTTTTCTTCCTCTGTTAATGTCATATATTTCTCTAAATCTTCCAGTGTCTGAATACGGTTGTTTACCTGCCATCTCCAGTCGTTCCACTGTTCTTCAGGTACATCTGCAAATAAACCATTTCTAGTTTTCATATTAATTACCCTCCATTTTATTAAAATCTACATCCCAATTCACTTTTTGCCCTGCCGGGCTGCTTTTTCATATTTGTCCGGGTTTCAAGGCCGCAAATCCCGGCGCAAGCGCCGGATCTGCGACTTTTCAGCCCTTGTATCTTACATATTATACATATTTCTGGTCAAACAGGTTTCTGATAACTTCGCTTTCTCTTAATTCCTGAAGTGTGATTTCTGCATGGCCCTTTGTATAACCATTACCGATAATCATTGTGATGTCTTTGCCGACACCTTCTGCGCCAAGTGCTGCTTTTGCAAAGTCTGTAGCCATTGAGAAGAAGTATACTGTACCTTCATCTTTTACAGGAAGGATTGCTGACATTTCACAGTTCTGTACGTTTACACAGCAGATTGCAAGGTCATATTCTTTGCCATCATTTGCTGCGAGTGCTTTTTCAAGAACATCAACAGGCATTGCTGCACTTGCCTGGAAAGCTGCATGACAAACGCCCATCTTTAATAATTCTTCGATACCCGGCTGGCTGTAGTCCATAGCAACAACACGTCCTGTAGGACCTACACGCTTCATAGCTTCGTAGCATACTAATGTACCGGATTTTCCTGCGCCGCCTAATACTAAAACGCTCTGTCCCGGTTTAACAAGTTTTGCTGTCTGAGCAGGTGCACCGGCAATATCAAGTGCTGCAAGTGCTAAAGGCTCGCTCATATCATCAGGTAATTTAGCATAAAGTGCTGTCTCAAATAATACAGCCTTACCAACAATATCCACACGGTCAATATCTTTATGGATTGCTTTAATTTCATCAATGCGAAGCGGTGTCATTGATAATGAAACAAGAGAAGCGATCTTGTCGCCAACCTTTAAGTCGATGTCAAGATCTTCACCGATGTAAGCAACTTTACCGATGAACATACCGCCTGAATTAGTTACAGGGTTCTGCATTTTACCTCTCTCATTAACGATACCTAAGATCATCTCTTTAATCTTTTCTTCATCGCCGCCGCAAGCCTCAGAAATCTGATGGAAAGATGCAGAGTCAACGTTTAATGCGATAACGTCACAAACGATTTCGTTTGAGTACTCTTTTGACATATCGTTATCAATTTTCTTAGCTGCCTGTGTTAAAACACCCTGCGGTTCGATAACACGATGAATTCCATATTTGTTTCCTTTTAAAGCCATTTTTATATCCTCCTCAATCATTAAA
This sequence comes from uncultured Eubacteriales bacterium, assembly GCA_900557175.1. Lineage (GTDB taxonomy): Bacteria > Bacillota > Clostridia > Lachnospirales > Lachnospiraceae > Scybalocola_A. The sequence continues at coordinate 13,382 of USSL01000005.1, read as the reverse complement.
TCACATTATTTAAGTCCAAGAATTTCTCTTGCTTCTGCCGGTGTTGCAATCTCTCTGCCAAGCTCTTTTGCAATACGTACAACCTTTTCAACGAGCTCACCGTTAGATTTTGCCAAAACGCCTTTTTCCAGATATACATTATCTTCAAAGCCTACACGAACATGGCCCCCCATTAAAATTCCCATTGTTACCATCGGGAATTCATATCTGCCGACGCCGGATACTGTCCATGTAGATCCTGCCGGAATACTTTCTTTCATAAACAGTAAATCTCTCGGTTCGCCTGAAATGCCTCCGTTTACCCCCATAACGAAATCGAAGTGCATTGGTGTTTTGATAAATCCTTTTTTCTGTAAACGAATAGCCATATCAATCATGCCCTTATCAAATACTTCAATCTCAGGCTTAATATTTCTGGCCATCATCTTCTCTCCGAAATCTTTAATCATATTTTCTGTATTCACAAAGATTTCGTCCCCTCCGAAGTTACATGTACCACAATCTAATGTAGCCATCTCCGGATTTAATGTAATCGGCTGCAGGCGCTCATCATTTGACATGCCTGTAGCACCGCCTGTTGACGGCTGGATAATCGCGTCAGGACATACTGCCTTAATTGCGTCAATACATTCTTTAAAGCGATTTACATCCTGTGTCGGTGTACCATCATCATAACGAACATGAAGATGGATAATCGAAGCACCGGCATCATAAGCGGATTTTGCCTCTTTTGCAATCTCCTCAACTGTATAAGGCACTGCCGGATTATGTTCCTTTGTAACCTCAGCACCGCAGATACATGCGGTAATAATCAGTTTTTCCACGATCCCTGTCCTCCTTTAATTATTTGCCTCTCTGTTTGTCCTTTGGTACAACACAAGTTCCTGTCGCGCGGCATACAACAACCGGTTCAGGGAGCACGTCACATGCAGAATCGTTGATATCCGGACGCGGCGCAATCACCTTTCTTGCCTCAAATTTCATCTTTCTTGATGTGTTGCCGATGCTTGTAATTTCACCAACGGCCTCAATGTAATCGCCGGCAAATACAGGGCTTAAAAATTCTACATTGTCATAAGCACAGAAAAGGCCTTCATCACCATCATTGATAATAAGCAATTCTGTTGCAACATCTCCGAATAAGCCGAGCATTCTCGCACCATCCACCAAGTTTCCGCCGTAGTGAGCGTCATGTGCGCTCATTCTTAATCTGATTTTGGAAGTAATTGTCTCCATTTGCTTTCCCCTCCTAAATTGGTTTGTTGGCATTTTATTAGGTAACTATAAATAAAACGCTGTTATGTAAAGGAAGAACTATCCGTCCACAGCAGCGCTCCATGTACCTGAAAAAAACAAGCGCTACCAATACTGACGAGCCTCAACTTCGCAAGTATCCAATAGCGCTTCATGTCCTTATATCAACATGACAAAGACTGAGTGCTGAACCCGGTCTTCAAGCAGTAAGGCGAACACTCCTTACAACTTTCGGCAAAGGCCACATTCACCGGCGTCATCGAAAGTGTCTTTCTTAACATCCGCCGTCTACCTTGGTCTCTGCACCTCTATTGTTTTAGTTATATTGTCACATTTTCTTCCCTTCATCTGTTCAAATTATACTATTTGACAAAATATTTGTCAATAACTTTTTTCAATGATATTCAAAATGTCCTCATCAAGTGCCAGCATACGGCAAATATTCAGTGCATCCTTCGGACAATCCGCCTTTCCGTGAACCCGGTAAATGCCGTAATTCATGTGCTTTGCAATAATATCTACACCTTTTTTTGATGATGTATGTGCAATTTCCACACGCAAAGCCTCCGTGTCCACATCCTTAAGCCCGATGACCTGATAATGGCAGCCTGCATAGTCAGCCACATTATCATAATGCGTCGTCATAAGCACAACACAATTTGTCGTATTAAAATATTTTGTGACAGCCTGAACAATCACAGCTCCCTCATCCGGATTTGTACCGCGGGCAAATTCATCAAGAATGATAAAACAAAAAGCCCTCTTTGACGCCTTTATCACATCGTCAAGCTGCACAATTTCCGCACCAAAGCTTGAAAGTCCCTTGTCAATCGACTGCTTATCCTCAGCCACAAAATGAAATTCTTCAAACATCGGTACACCTGCAGCCTTTGCAAACGGATAAAAGCCGCACAGCACAAGCATTGTATTTAATGCCGTTGTCTTTAAGGCAACACTTTTGCCGCCCATATTAGCGCCTGTAATAACACTGGCGCCGCGGGAAAGCCCGATGGATACCGGCGTAAACTTCTTACCGCAGCTTTCAAGATTATCAGCTACCTGAGGATGAATCATATTTTCAAAATAAAGTTTATCCTCCGTAATTTCCGGCTTCACACAGCCGTAACGCTGCACAAGCTTTGCCTTTTGTAAAAGCAAATCCAAATCTGCCGTATTTTTAATATTTTCAAGCATATGCAAAAGCGACGGCTTAAGCTTTACTGTAATTTCACGGCGGATGCGCTGTTCTTCCTCCTCCTCGCGGACAACAATACGCACACGCTCATCAAGAAGCTTACTTTTTTCATTTGGTGTCTGTGCCTGTCTTATCGCAATTTCGATATTTTTCTTTTCCTGACGGATACCTCTTAGCTTTTTAGAATATGTTTCACTGATATAAAAACTTGGTACTCTTTTATTATCCGGATCTACAAGGTCAAGAGCCTCACTGGTGTTATAGAAACTTATGCCTTCAAGCTGACAGACATGATTCAGCCGTTCAAAAGGTTCAAACATTTGTGCCGACTGAATAAGAAAATGCTTTATTTCAAAAAGCTCTATTTCATTGAAGCAATAATCGTCACCTCTTGAAAGTGTCGGACGTATGTCCTTAAAATGGCTGAATACTCTGTTAATAATGCCGATATCCCTTTTACATTCTTCAAAATGCGCACAGAGCCGCTCTATATTATCAAGCTCTGTCAAAAGTTCCTGCTTCTGCTCCGGCGCATATGGTATAAGCCGTCTGCTTTTTTCAACGCCAAAGCACGATGACGGACTTAAAAGCTCCTGTACATATTCAAATCCAAGCATCTGCTTATCGTCATAGGTTAAATTAATCATCGCTATCCCTGTCCTCCACATTAATTACCGGAACATCCACTGCTGCAGACATCCGCTCATAAAACTCATCCTTGTCAAAATCGTAGCCGTAAGCTGAAAACGGGTTAATTGTCACTGCCGCCAAATGAATCGTATCAAGAACAGCAATCGATGCCCCCTTAATACCTATCTTCTCATAAACAGGCGCCGTCAGTAAAATCTTACTGCTGTCATCTACAATAAATACTTTATCTTTTAAAGGCACACTGGATATGAGCGTCGGCCTTATAGCGCCGTCGCTTAAAGCTCCGCTGACATAAATATACTTAAAATCCTTATATTCTTTTTTATAAAGCGCCTCCTCCATCGTCTTCATTGTCCGGCAGGATACCGCATCGCCATTTTCATGAATCAAAAGCACCTTGCCCTCATTGCCCTTTTCTTTAATGGCTGCACGGACACGCTCATTTTCCATCGCCGGAAGTGAAAGCAGCCGGCAGAAATAAGCCGTATGCGCTACAGTCACCTGAATATCTTTGTGATAAGAAGCGCCGGTACAAAGTACAGTCGCCTCTGTGACCGCCTTTGATGCCAGCGTTTTCCGGCTGATTGCCCCATCAATCAGCACACGCCCGGCGCCAAAACGATTAAATATTTTTGAAATTTCTATAAGCTGGTCATTCATAGACGGGCCTGCCAGCTGGATATTGCCGTCACTTAAAGCCCGGAGCACAACAACATCACCCATCGGCGTGCTCATATTTGTCGTCGCAAGTATCTCCTTCGTAATATCGCACCACTTAAGCAGTCCGGCCGTTGTCGCAATCAGCGTCCCTTTATGAACATAAATGCCCGGCTTTTTTGTGCCTGTCACAAGGTCACTCGACTCACCGTCGCGCCCGATGCTTGTCACAGCAAAAACTTCGTCTTTATCATTCAACTCTTTAATAAGCTGATTGAAGGCCGTCGTCTTCCCGGCATTTTTACACATGCCGATCATCGAAAGCGATTTATACTCATCAATCAGACTTCCAAGCGTTTTCAAATCATACCCCTCCTTAAATTTTTATCTGAGATTGTTTTAAGTCTATCATATTTTTTCAGAAGCGACAATATATATTTAGTAAACATTTCCCACATTCCTCAGCGCCTCTTTCTTTCTTATTTAGATATATTTAATAATTTGAAAATATTTATTTACAAATTATTGTTTATTTGTTATAATCAAGTCACGATACAACATAATCAAATTTTAATTAAGGAGGGGTTCTATATGATAGACCTAGTAGGTATCGGCGGCGCAGAGTCTACTGAAAGTGCTGGTATATTATCAATTATACCGCCAATCGTAGCCATTGTGCTTGCACTTATTACTAAAGAGGTTACATTCTCTTTAATCCTCGGTATTTTATCAGGTACGGTAATTTACTCGATTCTTATGGGGTACGGAGTTATTGGTGTATTCGACTCCACAACACAATTAATGGCATCAAAGCTTGCTGAAAATGCTGCCATGATTCTTTTCCTGTGTTTCCTCGGTATGGTTGTTGCCATCGTCAACAAAGCCGGCGGTTCGAAAGCGTACGGCGACTGGGCAGCCACCAAGCTGAACACTAAACGGTCAGCCGGTGTTGCTACATCCGCACTTGGCATACTCATCTTTATTGATGACTACTTCAACTGTTTAACAGTTGGTACAGTTATGAGACCTGTAACTGACAAACTCAGAATGTCACGTGAGAAATTAGCATATATCATTGACGCAACAGCAGCGCCTGTTTGTATCATTGCACCGATTTCATCATGGGCAGCCGCAGTTGTTGCTTTGTTCCCTGAAAGTGCCGGCAACGGTATGAGTGCTTTTATCCAGTCCATTCCGTTTAACTTCTATGCTATGCTGACATTATTCATGGTATTTTACATGTCCATCAAGAAGAATGCAGATTACGGCCCTATGGCTAAAGCTGAAAAACGCTGTGAAGAAGAAGGTTTCTTTAATACAGCAAGCGAAGGTCAGGCTGAAGCTGAGATGGCGAAGATTTCCGGAGATAAAGGCAAAGTTATCGACCTTATCATCCCTGTAGTTATCCTCATTATCGCATCGATTCTTTGTATGCTTTATGTCGGCGGTATGTGGACACCTGAAGCAGAAGGTTATATGGATCTTTTCAAAGCCTTCGGTAATACAAGTGCCGGTCCTGCACTCGCACTCGGCGCATTTATTTCACTCCTTGTGATTTTTATTTACTTTATGGTTCGCCGTACAATCACATTCAAAGATTTCTTTGGCTGTGTCAACACAGGTGTTATCAACATGGTTCCTGCCTGCGTTATCCTTACAATGGCATGGACAATCAGCGGTGTTTGCCGCGACTTATTAAGAACAGGTGAATATGTTGCCGATTTGGTTGAAAGTTCAGGTATGCCTGTACACATCCTTCCTGCAATCATTTTCCTTGTTGCCTGCTTACTTGCATTTGCAACAGGTACAGCATGGGGTACATTCGGTATTCTTATTCCGATTATCATCCCTGTTTGCGAAGCTGCTGCTCCTGAATTACTCATTGTCAGCCTCTCCGCAACACTTGCCGGCTCCGTATTCGGCGACCATTCATCACCGATTTCCGATACAACAATCCTTGCATCGACAGGTGCTGAATGTTATCACCTCGCACACGTTGGAACTCAGGCACCATACGCCGTTACAGTTGCAGTTTGCTGCTTTATCGGCTACTTAATCGCAGGCTTTACATCAGGCATGGGTTATGCACTTAACTTAATCTTAAGCCTTGGTATCGGTCTTGTGATCTTAATCGTTTTACTTCAGGTACTTCCAAAAGTTTGGAGTGCAGACAAAGTAAAAGCGTGATAAACATATAAAATTGAAACCCCGGCAGGAACACACTTGCCGGGGTTTTTCTGTAATAATAATAAAATTTACTTTTGCCGACATGAACTGACAAAATCGGAAGTGCGCAGCACGGCCGACACTACGCGGCGGAATTTTGGAAATTTATCCGTGCACTTATTGTTGACAATCGCGCAAATTCGCTTCGCTGGAGCGCTTTGTGCCAACGTTAGCACAACTCTCATAACATGAACTTAAGCTATTGCCACACCTTTGGTTATTAAAACTTTTGCAAGTACAATTACTGCCAGTAATAATAATTTCATCAATCTTAATCATAATTTTTGTAATATAATCAGCTTCATTAGAAATAACAAAATCATTCATACCGACTTCATAAGCATAGCCAGTAAGCTGTAAATTGTTTTTTGTGGCATAATCCAACATTTTTTGATACAATGTTGGTAATTTATCCCATTTACCCTTTTGATATCCGCAAAGATATTTTCCTTGTGGCTTTATAAGACTATTCGGAACAGATTTTTTGTTCAGGGCAATCGTATATATTCCCTCATATTTATCAAAGTTCATCTTATATACATTATCAAGAGAAATAAAACTTCCCATTCCCATTCGTATCTGTTCTATTCCCCATATATCTTTCAAGTGAGAAAAAATTTGTGATATATCACCTTCTGAGAAATCATAAGGATAGACTAAAAGTCTTTCTGATTTACATTCTTCAATTCTGATTTCCTGCTCTTGCAAAGTTTCACAAAAAGCGATTTTCGCTTTCTTCCTTTGCATTACAGTTTTAATATCTTTCAGCCTTTGAATTTGTTTATCAATTTCTTTTTCTTTCTCATTCACAATTTTTAAGAAATCAGCAGGTGTAGGATTTTTCCGATATGTTTCAATTTCCTCAATACTCATATTTAATTCTTTCAGCATACGGATATATTCAAAATCTATACTTTGTGAAATATCATAATAGCGATAACCATTTTCAGCTTTGGTAAGCGGACGAAAAAGACCGATTTGATCATAATAGTGTAATGTACGTTTATTTACTTCATGTAGTTTTGCGAATTGTGCGGTTGTTAACCTTTTCATTTCTTTTCTCATTTTTTATATCTCCTTATTGACATTACAGTTACTGTATACTTTATCATACATGATATAAATAATGAAAACAAGGAGAAGAACAATGCAAATAGAATTACGAGAATATCAAAAACAAGATTTCAAAGCTTTAGAAACTATTATCAGAGAGACTTGGCATTATGATGATTTCAGCAGTCCCAAAACAGCAATTAAATTAGCAAGAGTATTTTTAAGCAGTTGTTTAACAAACTATACTTTTTCAAGAGTAGCGGTAGTTGACGGAAATGTGGCAGGTATTATACTGGCGAATAATATTACTAAACATAAATGTCCTCTTTCAAACAGACTGCTGCAGATAAAATCAATACTATCATTATACGGTTCAAAAGAGGGGCGAAATGTTTCAAAAATCTTTGGTAACGTCAATGGAATAGATAAGCAATTACTAAACGAAAACAACAAGAATTATCCAGCAGAACTTGCCTTATTTGCCGTAAATTCTTCATACAGAGGAAAAGGGATTGGAAAAATCCTTTTTCAATCAGCACTAGATTACATAAGGCAGGAAAAGTTGAAAGAATTTTATTTATTTACAGATACAAGCTGTAATTATGGTTTTTATGAACATCAAGGAATGAAAAGACGATTAGAAAAGGAACACATATTTAATATCAAAGGACAACAAGCAGTAATGAATTTCTTTATCTATGACTATCAATGTTAGAGATAGCAGTTACCCATTCTTTCCCTTGATTACCCAGCACAAAAAGAAAAAGTGAGCCGTCCCCGTCAGCATAGGCACCTAAAACGAAAGATTATTGCAATATGTGCTATTCATTCGATTCCGTGGCTTATTTTCTATTTTCTTTTAACTGTTGTCTACTTTTTGCCTATTTGGCCATTTTATGAACACTACGGGGCTATCGGGAAATAGATAGTTCTAAATAAGAGGCAGACGTGACTCGCATGAGTCACATCTGCCCCTAAAACTTTTCCGCAAAAAGAGAAAAAGATGGCTAACGACAACCATCTTTCACTCCGTTCCATGTTATAATAGAACTATGATAACCAAAGATTATTATAACGATTTTTTTGAAATAGGGCAACAGAAAATTAACTTCAGTTTCTTCGAATTGTGTTTACCTGACGACGATCCAGTCTATACCCTGAAAAAAGTGATGGAGGATATCCAGTTATATCAAGCTGCAGGATCATGAAAAACGGAAAACACGTGCTTATAAAGAAGATATCGGAAAATATTACAACATCAATTTATTCAAACTTTATTGACATCCCTGTTTCTGATGATTTTCTTGCCGCTTCCATAACCGCCAGTACTCTGCGTACTTCTGAAATTTTTATTTTTGATTCTGCGCGACCATTAAGGACATCATCAACATTTCTATAAAAATCCACCCAGTCTGATTGGATCTCAGGCAAAGGCTCTGTCACAATACCGCCCGGAGCCACCGGCGCAAATTGTCTTGTCGGCCCTGCCTCTGTTTCTGTAATCTGTGGCGGTAATTTTTCCAGCATTTTACCTGTTCTGTAAATATTTCCCGCACAGCTGAAATCTTTCACAATCATTGTCCCCTTGTCACCGCCAACAAGCCATCGAGGCTGATATTGCAAAATATATGTTGAAAGTTCAATATGAACCGTAATTCCGTTATCCATCTTCATAAGAATTTTAAAATAGTCATCGACTTCTTCATGGAGTACATTTTGAATATCTGCATAAATTGACTTGATTTTCACATTCGGCATCATAAAAAGTATTTGATCAATTAAATGGACACCCCAGTCATAAATCATGCCACCGCCATATTTCTTATAAATATGCCATTCATGCATATAACCATTAGCTGAGTGAAGCTTTGATTCTATCGTAAAAATATTGCCAAGCATATGTTCATCATAAGCTTTTTTTACAATAAGCATATCCTTATCCCATCTTCTGTTCTGATGTGCTGTAAAAAATACTCCTGCCCGCTTACATGCTGCTTCCATTTCATCCAATTCCTGAACATTCATTGCGGCAGGCTTTTCCGTAATAACATTTTTTCCCGCTTTTGCAGCTTTTAAACACATCGCTCTATGAAGATAATTAGGAACGGTTAAAATAACAGTATTCACTTCTTCATCATCTAAAAGTTCTTCCGCTGACGTATACGTTTTATAACCTCTTTTTAAAGCTTCTTGTTGCTTTTCTTCATCAATGTCACATACAGCCGCGATTTCAACGCCAGCTCTCGGTGCATTCTCTGCATGCCACTTTCCCATTCCGCCAAAACCAATAATACCTAATTTTATTTTCATTTTACCATCTGCCCTTCTGAGAAAGATGCCAACGGCTGACAAAGCACGTTGGCTGACTTTCTCTTTTTCAATTTAAATAACATAGTTTCTAAGATATTTTGCACTTAAAATAATTGCTTTCTTAGCATCTTCAAGACTGCTTTCAAACGCCTTATCTTCCACTTCGATGCAAGTGCAGCCATTATAACCGATATCCGTTAAAGCTGACACATATTTTCCCCAGTCAACATCGCCAAGTCCCGGAAGCTTCGGTATCATATATTCAAGTGGTACTGCCATAATACCGACATCCTCCAGCTTATCCTTATAAATTTTAATATCTTTATAATGAACATGAAAAATCTTGTCTTTAAACTCATAAATCGGCTTTATATAATCTATCTGCTACCATACAAAATGCGACGGATCATGCTTCTATCATCCTTTCCGCCTCTGCAACACTATGAGACATTGGTTTTTCACAATACACATGTTTTTTCGCCTCAAAGGCCGCAATAGCGATCTCACTGTGAGAAACATTCGGTGTACATATATGCACAACCTCTACTTCAGGATTTGCCAAAAGCTCTCTATAATCCGTATAAACTTTTGCATTTTTTGTACCGTACTCTCCGGCAGCCTTAACCGCTCTTTCCTCAACAATATCACAGAAAGCAATAATTTCATTCAAGTCACCGTTGTTTTTCAGTGCCGGAAAATGTTTTTGATTTGCAATACCACCGCAGCCAATCACACCAATTTTTAATTTACCCATTTGTTTTTCCTCCTTAACAGCTGGTTCTTTATGATGATTTAATTATATAAAAATAAGCCCTCAAAGACTTTCTCCCTAAAGGCTTATTATTATTATTATATTGGCTACTTTGATTTTAAGAATCCATATAAGCCATTATCTGTCCGACAAATTATGACTATATATTTCTTTTGACTTCAATTAATACAATTTCATTCACTTTCATTACAGATTTGATTGTCAGTTTATGATTCGTTACATTTTCTTCGCAAAAAAGAAGATGCGGTTCACATGTTCGTCTCAGATACATAATATCTTTTCTCGAAAGATGCTCGCTATAATCCAGTGTCATATGAGCCCGGCACATTTGTTTATTTTATGCGTCTTTTCATGATTTTGTTTTGCTTCATGTTTTTAATAAATTCTTTAACAACCTTTGCGATGCCGATAAACCAAAAGCCTTTTATTTCCATGACGATACCATCGACCATGCCCATACTGACCACGCCGTTTGTCATTTTGGCCAGGGCGCGAAGCGGCATGTTATACATAAACAGGAGATTTAAGTCCGGCTGGCCTTTGCGCCTGCTGCGGCGCAGCAGAACTGTAAGTATGCTCCATGCAATCCAGCCGAGCGGACTTTTTCCATGGTTCAATTCGCCGATTGTCATATTGCGTCCGATCTGACTTTTATTTTCAGGGATTTTATGTCCGAGCAGCACTTCAAATTCTTCGTCAGAAATATCTGTTACTGTACCTTTCATATAATTCGGTACAAGCGCTTCCTCATAAGGTTTTGCCGCATTGCTGCCCTCCACAAAAAATGATACCGTCAGACGTATGTCTTCACAGCTGGCGCCGATGGCAGCCATATATGTGCCGCCTTCTGTCTCCCAGCGGTCTGTTTTCACATTCCAATAACGGAAAGCCTTATCATCAAGCTGGATTGTCACTTCTTTTTCTTCGCCGGCCTTTAATGACACTCGGGCAAAGCCTTTAAGCTCGCGTACCGGAGAAAATACTTCTCTGCCCGGCCGTGATATATAAAGCTGGACAATTTCTGTGCCGTCGCGGCTGCCTGTATTTTTTATTTTAAAAGTCACGGCTTTTTCTACGGCACTGATATCGCTGTAAGTAAATGTCGTATAGCTTAAGCCATGGCCAAAACAAAAGGCTGTCTTTGCTTTTACTTTTTGATAATACCTGTAACCGATATAAATGCCTTCCCTGTACTCTACCGTGCGTCCTTTGCCTGCAAAATGCTTTCCTGACGGCACCTGCTTATAACTTTCAGGCCATGTCTCCGCAAGCTTCCCGGCAGGATTAACCTTACCTGTAAGCACATCGTAAACGGCGCCGGCGCCGGCCTCTCCCGAAAGCCCTGCATATAAAATACTCCTGCAATATTTACGCCATGGCGTTTCTACGGCACTTCCCGCAAAAAGCACAACTGCAATATTTTTATTTACCGCATACAGCGCCTTAAGCAAATCCGTCTGATTTTGTTTGAGCCGCATACATGTCCTGTCAAGTCCTTCACTTTCCTGTATTTCATCAAGCCCAAGGCAGACAATGACAACATCTGCCTTTGCAGCCAGCGTCACTGCTTCCTGCTTTAATGCTTCTGATGGCTGCCCAAGCCGTTCAAAGCCTTTAGCATAGCCGAGCAGATGAATATCCTTCTTATTGAGGAAACAATCCAAAAGATTTTCGGGATTTTTAACATTGACAACACTGGAACCGGCGCCCTGATACCGCGGTATCTTTGCAAAATCTCCAATAAGTGCTGCCTTTGTTTCTTTTGAAAACGGCAAAAAACCATCGTCATTTTTAAGAAGCGTCATACAGCCGGCTGCTGCCCGGCCTGCCAGACTGCGATGTTCCTTTAAAAGCTTTGGCATTGAATATTTTTCATGCTCCCGTCTCAGCGCTTTATCTGTTTCACAGACAAGCTTCAACACCTCAGCCACCCGCTGATTAACTGTTTCTTCCGAAAGGCTTCCGTCATGCACAGCGCGAATCAGCGACCTTGCCGAATCAAGCCCCGGCGCCGGCATTTCAAGAGACGAACCTGCCGCTGCACCAGCCACATGATTGTTGGAGCCGCCCCAGTCTGTGACAACCGCCCCGTCAAAACCCCAGTCTTTTCTTAAGATATCATTAAGCAGATGCTTATTTTCATTCGCATAAACACCATTAACAAGATTATAAGAAGACATGATTGCTTTCGGATGGCCTTCTTTCACGGCAATCTCAAAACCGGTGAGATAGATTTCACGCAGTGTCCGCTCATCTACAATACTGTCCGAGGCCATACGGCGCAGCTCCTGATTATTCACTGCAAAATGCTTCGGACAGGCCGCAAGCCCCTGTTTTTGAATACCGCGGATATAGGCCGCCGCCATCTTTCCCGCAAGATAAGGATCTTCCGAAAAATATTCAAAATTTCTGCCACAGAGCGGATTCCGCTTCATATTTAGTCCGGGACCAAGCACAACATTGACACCTTGTGCCGCTGCCTCCCGTCCGAGCGCCTCGCCGATTTCTTCGCCGAGTGCCTCGTCCCACGAACACGCTGCGGCCGCAGCCGTCGGAAAACACGTCGCCTCCTCGCTCGGATTTAAGCCGAGATGATCTGAGGCGCCGGCCTGTTTTCTCAGACCGTGAGGACCGTCAGAAAGCCATATTGCCGGAATTTCCGGCGATTCAAACGCATATGTTTTAAAAACATCAGCGCCGGATAATATGACGCATTTTTGTTCCAGCGTCATCTTTTTCAATATATTTTCATAATTCATGCTCAAGCCTTCCCTTCCGGAAAAATAATCTTATAAATTGGAAAATAAATAACCATCTGCACACCGCCGTTAATCACCGTGATTAAAATATTGTAAAGCGCCGGAGGAAAAAACTGCTTACAGATTGGTACATAAAGTCCCATCAAAAAGCTGCATGCAATCGTAATCAGCACAAAAGCAATAATATACCAGCCTATCTGATAAAAAATATTTCCTTTAGATTTAAACGTCACATTTCTCTGCATCGGAAAATTGATGCACTGGGCAATGAACAGCGTGATTGCAAAGGCCGCAAAATAACCCATACCGCCTGTGGCATCTCCGGTTACCGGATAATTGAAAACATACGTATCTACAGGTCCAAGTGAAAGATGAATCAGCTGGCACGGAATCATACACCAGTCCGTGTATTTATAAAATAATCCCGGCAGGAAAGTCAGCAGCAAATATTGAAGCAGCGTCACAAGGAGAGAAAACATATAAAATTTTATAAACTGGGCGATTG
>USSL01000004.1 GCA_900557175.1 uncultured Eubacteriales bacterium | reverse complement strand
TCTTCTGGATGTCTACGTAAGCGTTGGTGGTGATCTCTCCCATGACAAGCACAAGTCCTGTTGTTGCCGCTGTCTCGCAGGCAACACGGCTCATAGGATCTTTCTCCATTAAAGCATCAAGAATAGCATCGGAAATAGCATCGCACATTTTGTCCGGATGGCCTTCTGTCACAGATTCTGATGTAAATAAAATCTTTTCGTCCATTGTAATCTCTCCTTTTCTTATTGTGTATGATAACTAAACAGAATATTCTCATTTTTTATGACATAGGAAATTGCATCCTATGTCATAAAAAAAGTCCGCTGAATAAGCGGACTTGATTACATCATCAAATCCTCTTATTGTTCGATGTTTATCGCTCGGGGAGGCACCTTCCATGTCTAAGCAGGGGTTGCCGCAATTTCGTAGACCCTTAGTCTCCATTGCTCTGAATAAGAGAATCTTCTTTTTTAGTTGTACATTTTATTATAACTGAATTTCTTTTAAAAATCAACCTATTTTCAGTTTAAATTTCTGAAAGTCTTTTTCATTATCAACGCGCTCAATGACACCGCCGAGGCTCTTTAGCTTGCCCTCGAAATCTTCATATCCTCGCTGAATATACTCAATGCCGTCCACAGTCGTAATGCCGTCGGCTGCCAGTGCCGCCATGACAAGCGCTGCGCCGGCTCTTAAATCCGGAGCGCTCACTGCAGCGCCCTTAAAGCCTTTAACGCCGGAAATGACTGCTGTATTGCCCTCAACCTTAATATGAGCGCCCATACGCGCCAGCTCGTCCACATACTTAAAGCGGTTCTCAAATATACTCTCTGTCACAATACTTGTACCGTCAGATAAGGCAAGCGCCACGGACATCTGCGGCTGCATATCTGTCGGAAAGCCCGGATAAGGCAATGTCTTAATATTTGTCGAGGAACAGCGCTCTGAACATACGACACGAACCGCGTCATCGCACTCCTCAACCTGCGCGCCGATTTCCAAAAGCTTCGCCGTAATTGACTCAAGATGCTTCGGAATAACATTCTTTACAGTAATATCACCTTTAGTTGCCACAGCCGCACACATAAATGTGCCTGCCTCAATCTGATCCGGAATGATGGAATACTCTGTGCCGTGCAGCTTATGCACACCGCGGATCCGGATCACATCTGTACCCGCGCCCTTAATATTGGCTCCCATACTGTTGAGGAAGTTTGCCACATCAACAATATGCGGCTCCTTAGCTGCATTTTCAAGAATCGTATAGCCTTCAGCCATCGCTGCTGCCATCATCACGTTGATTGTCGCACCGACAGTCACAACGTCAAAATAAATATGTGCGCCGCGAAGCTTCTCCGCCTCCGCGACAATCATACCGTTTTCAATACGAACCTTTGCGCCGAGCATCTTAAAGCCTTTAAGATGCTGGTCAATCGGACGGCTGCCGATATTACATCCGCCCGGAAGCGATACTTCCGCACGTTTGTACTTTCCGAGGCAGGCCCCCAAAAGATAATAGGATGCTCTGATTTTTCTTATAAAGCTGTCATCCACGCTCAAAGTGTGGAGTGTGCTTGCGTTAATTTTTACTGTATTTTTATCAAGGCGCTCAATTTTTGCACCTATAGACTCTATTGCCTGCAATAAAACATTAATATCTCTGACATCCGGTAAATTCTCAATAGTTACTGTCTGGTCTGTCATCACCGCTGCCGCCAAAATTCCAAGCGCCGCATTTTTCGCACCTGCGATAGGTACTTCACCGACCAAAGGGTTTCCGCCTTTTATAATATATTGATTCATTACACACCTCTTAATTTTTCTTTTTAGCGCCCACAGCGCCCTTTTCAGATGTATTCCTTACAAATATACACATTCAAATAATATATGCATATAGTTATTATTATAGCATATCTCGACTGTTTGTAAATTATTTTTTATATTTTCATGAATTTTATTACTAATTTTTTACGCTGACATGGCGCTTTTTGGCAATGTTGATTTCTCTCGTTCTTCCTCTGAAATAAAGTATCGTGAAAATCAACAACGAAACAGCCGATATATAAAAACCGGCAGTAAAGCCCTTCGGCCGGTATGTCATCTCAATTTCATGCCTGCCTGCATCAATATCAAAATAGAGCAGGCCATCGGCAACACTTTTTATTTCAACCGGCTCACCGTCAACGCTCACCGTCCATCCTTCATCATACGGAATGGATGTATACATAATACCATCAAATGCAGCATCTGCATAGCCGGTAATTTTTGTATCGGAATACGCTGTCACCTGAAACGGCGAGCGCGCAATTGCAGTATAAAAATCTGCCAGTGCATTGTCATCTGTGCCGAACATATAAAGCTCTACATCGGCACTTGAATATTCATCATCAAGCACAAAGGTCAGCGTCACTGTCTCACCCGCACCGAAGCGGCCGATATCGACAATGTGGCCTCTTGTATCGGAGTAGCTTTTTGTCGTCCCTCCTGCAGTGACTGTCAGCTTATCCATATGCGGCGCCTTATAATAAATATAGCGGTGTGCCATCTGAGCACCGTTAATTGTATACACAAGCTTATGCTCAGAGCCGCTGCCCTTTGTAAACCGGTAATCACCATTGCCTTCTTTAATAACTGTACCGCCGGTTGCCGCAGGCTCGCCTGTAATGAGTTCTTCCGTGTAAATATCCGAAGTAAGACCTGCCGCCTTTCTTGCAAAATCGTTAAGTACCTCCCACGGACGCACAGAAGCTGTATTCCACTGAGCGTAGCTGTCATTGACTAAAAAGCCGATGCCGACCGCGTGCGGATTTTCATAAACGTGTTTTTCCTCCACTGTTCCCAAATATCTGAAATCACGTATATTATCTGTTTTTGTATTTGAAAGAAGATACTTCACATCCAGCATGGCATCCGTCACCTCGGTGCTGCCCTGAAAGCTGAATTTATTGACCGCCGAAAAAAGCCCCAGATCGCCCATCAGCGTATCAATGCCGTCGCTCACCGTCGATGAAAACATAGACACACCCTTAAAACCGAGCCATGTCACATTATTTCGCCCGGCAAACTCATTGAGCTCCGTCCGGTAAAGCGTCTCCTGATGATCCGTCAGCTCATGGATGCCCTCTGAGGCCTTTAAATCCTTCACATAAGCAGAATAACTGACCGAACCGTTAGACAAAAGCCCGAAAATAGCATTGGCCGCAACCTCAATCACAAGGACAAAAAGCCATACATTTTTAAGAAGCCGCGTCTTATCCGGACGTGCCTTATAAAAATTCATTAAAATAAAGTAAACCCACAAAAGTGCCATTGTCACAATATAGACATAGATTTCCTTCTTTGTCTTGCCATAAGTATAGGCAAGCATAACAAAGCCCATACTGCCGATAAATGCCGTAAAATACTGCCATATTTTATAGCGGCGCAGCATGAGAAAGACCTCATAGCACATCGTCAGCAAAATAAAGATGTAAATAAACGTAAATCGGTTTGGCAGGCTGTTCGGATAATGGAAGCCGTGCCATATGTAGTCAAGAAAATTGACATTGCAGCTGAAAATCATAAAAACAAGCAGAAGCAACTTTGTCACCTTATGGGTGACCGGTGTTTTCGGCCGGAATAAGTATAAAATCACAAACATCATAACAATGACGCCGCAGTAAAGATTTGGCAGACCGCTAAGACTCGTCGGCTCAACCATTGCCATATGCTGTGACAATATGTCCCAAAAATTTTTATAAAACTTAAACACCGTCGGAAAGGTTGATTCTGCCGAATGTGTCTGCATCAGCGCAAAGAAAGCCGGAAGCAATAGTACTGCGCCCACAGCGCCCGCAAGCAGCGAATAGCCGGCAAACTTAAGCCCTCTGTCCAAAAACAGTTTAAAGCTTTTTGTTCTTTTCTGAATAAACAGTACAAAGAAATAAAGCACAAGAAATATACATACCATAATTGATATGTAGTAATTGCATATGATGCAGGCTGCAAGAGAAACACCGTACATAAAGCCCTTCCCTTCGCGCATCAGCTTTTCAAGTCCGAGCATCACAAGCGGGAAGATAAAAATACAGTCCAGCCACATAATATTCCAGTTATAGCCGAGTACCCAGCCGCTTAAAGCATAAAATAAACTGAAATAAACAATTGTCACATCATATTTTTTATAGTGCTTACTAATATAGTAAGCAAAGCTTAAACCTGAAAGTGCAATTTTCAGAATAATAATCATTGTAAATACTTCAATGAGAAAAGCTCTCGGCACAAGCAAAAACAGAGCATTTAACGGGCTTGCCAGATAGTATGCCGTAATCGCCCAAAAATTAATGCCAAGGCCGCCGTTCCATGAATAAAGCAGACTGCCGCCATTGACAATCTTATCATAAAAATCCGAAAAAAACGGCGCATACTGGTGATATGAGTCGATAATAAGCACCGCCCTGTCGCCAAACGGATGAATGCCGAGCGCAATATCCGCGGCCGTCACAATGACAAGCGGTATAAAAAATGCAAGCAGATAATAAAACCGCCGCATGACAAAACTATCTTTCGATAATCCAAACTTTTTTCTGTCTGATTTTTTTTGCTTTAATGTGCCAAACATCTTTCTACACCTTTCACGGCAGCTTTATTTTCCAAGTGCCGCTTTCACTTCCTTACTCATCTTTTCGACAGCCTGCGCGATTGTCAGACCGTCCACATCAATTATCAAATCCGCATATTTTTCATAAAGCGGCGTACGCTCATCATATAAATCCTTCAGTGTAGCGCCCTTTCTTATGACGACGCCTCTTTCTAAAAGACTGCCGAGCCTTTTTTCCAGTGCTTCGTAGGAAACACGTATATAAACGCGCAGACTGTGGCCTGCCATTGTCTGAAGCGCCTCATCGCAGTAACAGACACTGCCGCCTGTGGCAATGACGGTCCGCTTCACCGAAATATCTCTGTTCACCTGATTTTCAATGGCAAGAAAGCCATCAATTCCATGTTTTTCAATAAGGTGCTGTAAAATATCCCCTTCCTGATTCTGAATCAAAAGGTCAGCATCTACAAAGCTGTAGCCGAGCATTTTAGCAAGCACAACGCCGACGGTACTCTTTCCCGCCCCCGGCATTCCTATAAGTACAATATTTTTATCATTCATCTAAAAATCATCCTCCGGTATTTCACTGTCCCAGCCAAGCCTTTGAACATGCATCTTGCTGCCGCGGACAACCGCCGATGTGCCGTAGCGCTCCCGGATCTCGTCAAGCGCCTTATCAAGCTTTTGCATCTTCTCACTTTTGGCCATATCAAAAAGATTCATCTGCTGCTGTCCGGTTTTTGAAAGCTTGGATGTGCGTATGCCAAGCAGCCGCACCGGATATCCCTTCCACACTTCCTCAAAAAGACGGCAGGCAGCCCTGTAAATTGTATCTGAAACGTTTGTCGGTGATAAAAGCTGCATCTGATGGGTCGCTTTCGTAAAATCTGCATATTTAATTTCCACGCAGACAAGCCCCGCCTGCTGTCCTGATGCCCGAAGGCGGCCGGCAACCTTTTCTGCAAGCTCTCTGAGCACCTCGAAAATTTCCGTCTTGTCTGATAAATCCTGCGACAGTGTTGTCATATTTCCGATTCCCTTATTTTCTGTATGCGCCCGGCCGTCAATCGGCGTTCCTTCAATACCGTTGGCAAACTCCCATATCGTCTTTCCGTGGCTCTTTAAATGGGCTGTCAATATACCAACATCCGTTTTTGCCAAATCTCCGATTGTCTTAATTCCGAGAAGCCTTAGCTTTTCTGCCGTCGCCCGGCCGACCATAAACAGCTCGGACACCGGCAGCGGCCACATCTTCTTTTGAATTTCCTCCGGAAAAAGTGTATGTACCTTATCCGGTTTTTCAAAATCCGATGCCATCTTTGCAAGCAGTTTATTTTCAGAAATACCGATATTCACAGTAAACAAAAGCTCCCGGCAAATTCTGTCCTTGATTTTGAAAGCGTCCGCGACAGCCTGCGCCCGCAGCGCCTGTGCCTCACAATCTGTTCCCGGCACATAACGCAAAAAACATTCATCAATGCTGTACTGGACAATTTCCGGCGAATACTCTGATAAAAGCTTCATCAGGCGGTCACTGTATTCCTTATATTTCCGATGATCCGGCGGATAATTTTTCAAGTGGGGACATTTTTTATAGGCATCCGTCACCGGCTCGCCTGTTTTAATACCATAGACCTTTGCCGGTGTGGATTTTGCAAGGACAACGCCGTGACGTTTTGTCATATCGCCGCCGATAATTGACGGCACCTTCCGTATATCCTCCGCCGCACCGGCCTTTAAAAGCTCGACCGCCGTCCAGCTTAAAAAGGCACTGTTGACGTCAATATGAAACCAGATACTGTTTTTCACGGCCTCTCACCCTTCCTGCCCGCTTACTTTTACCGGCTGCCTGTTTTTTCCGCCGGGCTACTTTTTCTTTGCCTTTTTCACCGGCTTTTTTTGCACTGAAAAGCCGAAACGTCCGATATGGCGGCCGACGCCGTAATACTGTCCGTGGGAATAAACAAGCGGCTTTGCCTTCGCCAGATCAAACCGGCCCGTCTCATCCATATATTTTTCATCGGCATAAACATTTTTAACTTTGGCAATAAACATATCATGACTGCCAAGCTCAAGCACCTGAGTCACTTCACACTCGATACATACCGGACTTTCCTCAATCATCGGCGCATATTTTAATGTGCCCATGACCGGCGTCAGATGCATTGCCTCAAATTTATCCATATCTCTGCCCGACTTCACACCCACATAATCGGTTGCCTTTGCAAGTGCCTCTGTCGTCAGATTAATGACATATTCCTTCGTTTCCATCAGCATATGGTGCGAAAAACGCTCCTTACGCACAGAAACATAAACCATCGCCGGATCCGAGCATATCGTTCCCGTCCACGCCGCCGTCATCACATTCGGGCGGCCATCCTTACCGGCACACGATACCATCACTGCCGGCAGGGGATAAACCATATTGCCCGGCTTCCACTGCTGCTTTGCCATCTATTTTCCTCCTTAAAATCCAGCCTGAATTTTTAGTCTAACCCTGAAGTTCATTCATAAGACGTGGAATCAGCTGCTTCTTTCTTGAAACAACGCCGTCCAAATGAACACAGCCGTTTTCACCTGAAACACCGAAAGCGCGCTCGACAGTCTCGACAGCGCTGTGCCCTTCACATAGCAAGTCCGTCGCCTCATCTAAAATATCTGTCAGCATAAAGTAAACCATCTCAAGTCCGCGGCTTTCAAGCACATTTTCCATATACGCCTCGATACGGCCGCGCACCTTTAACAGCTCGTCCTTGTTCATGGACGTAATTTGTCCGACACCGTAAGTATGTCTGCCGGAAATAAACTTCTTGAAATCCTGATAGAAAATTTCCTCATCTGTTCTTGACGTCAGGTTGCTTCCCGCATCAAACATTTCCATCGCATATTTTTCGGCATCAATACCGGCAATTTCAGCAAGACGGCAGGCGGCCCGCTTATCTACCGGCGTACACGTCGGCGAACGGAACAAAAGCGTATCCGAAATAATGGCCGAGCACATCAGCCCCGCAATCTGCGGCGGTATCTCGATACCATTTTCCTTTGCCATCAGATAAATAATCGTTGATGTACAGCCCACCGGCTGATTTCTGAACATGACAGGCTTTAACGTCTCAACATTGCCAAGCTTATGATGATCGACAATTTCAAGAATATCTGCATCCTCAATACCGTCAACCGCCTGTGTCCGCTCGTTATGATCGACTAAAATCAACTGTTTTCTGTCCATCTCAATCAGACTGTGGCGTGTCAGCATACCGATAAAGCAATCATTTTCATCAAGCACCGGAAAATCACGGTGACGCTTGTTAGCCATAATTTTGCGGACATCCTCCGCAAACTCCTCCGGCTTAAATGTAATCAGATTATCACGCACCATAAAATAAGAAATCGGAATACTCTGATTCATCAGCCGCGCCGCGATAAATGTATCATAATCCGTCTTTATAATCGCACAGCCCTTTTCCCGCGCAAGTTCCACAATAGCCGGAGACACTTCCGAACCAAGGCAGACAATCAGACAGCTTGCGTTCATCTCGATCGCGCAAAGCTGGGACTCGTACCGGTCGCTTAAAATAACAATATCGCCCTCATCAATATATTTTTCCATTAAATCGGGGTTCGCTGCCGCAATAAGCACCTTGCCCTTTTCCACACGGCGGCTGATATCGCCGACAACAAGCTCGCCCTCTAATGTTTCCACTAAATTTTTATACGGCGTCTTCGCATTGGATAAAATACGATTGTCATACACGCCCATAAATGAACGGGCAATATCACCGACTGTAATCAAACCTTCAAACTTCTTTTCCTCATCAATCACCGCCAGTGTTGCCAAATGATTTTCCTTTAAAATCTGCCATGCATTTTTTAAAGACATATTTCTGCCGACTGTCTTTCCGCTTTCAAGTACAGCGTCCTTCACCTGCGCCCGCACATCATTAATATATGTCGGCACATCCGACTTAAAATAATTTAAAACAAACTCTGTTTCTGAGCTGATCTGTCCCGCACGCTTCGCAACATAATGTCTTTCGCCAAGCTGATTTTTAAGCCATGCGTAAGCAATGGCAGAACATATCGAATCCGTATCGGGATTTTTATGCCCGATGACATAAACATCTTTTATTTGTTTCATCTGTCTGCCTCCTTACTGCTGAAGCGCAGCCATCAGCTGCGGCACCATCTGTTTCTTTCTTGAAACAACACCCGGAAGAAAGACTTCATGATCTTTGACATCATCCGAAAAGCTGTCTCCGATAATTTCCTTTGCGCGGCCGCCGTTAAACAGCAACAGCGTTGACTCCTCAAGCACATTTGTAATCATAAAGAAAATCATATGAAGCCCCGCTGTATTTTTCTTTATATACGGCAGCATACGATTTCTTAAATTCCGCTGCTCATCCTCAGTCATAACCATAATCTGTCCAACGCCAAAATGTACGTTTCCTGCCGTAAACTGCTTGAAATCCTGATAAAAGATTTCCTCATCATTTTTTGTACCAAGGCTGCTGCCCGCCTTAAACATCTCCGAGGCCAGCGTTTCAATATCAACGCCCGCAATTTCAGCAAGACGCCGTGCCGCCGCCTCGTCAGTCTGTGTACATGTCGGTGAGCGGAACAAAAGCGTATCTGAAACAATGGCAGAACATAAAAGTCCGGCGATCTGCGGCGGTATTTCAACCTCATTTTCAATAAACATCTGATAAATAATCGTCGACGTACAGCCAACCGGCTGGTTGCGTACCGATACCGGACGGCTCGTCTCCACTGTTGACAACTTATGATGATCGATAATTTCAACAACCTCGGCCTCAAAAAGTCCATCAACTGCCTGCTCTGCTTCATTGTGATCCACAAGGATAATTTTCTTGCACGGCATATTGATTAAGGAACGTCTTGAAATCATGCCGACAAACTTTCCGTCCTTTGTGACAATCGGAAAGTCGCGGTGACGCAGCTTTGTCATCGTTCCTTTAATATCCTCCACAAATTCCCGCTTTCTGAAGGTCACAAGATGCTCCTTCGTCATAAAATAGCTGACCGGAACACTCTGGTTAATAAGTCTCGCAACCGTATACGTATCATGCGGTGAGCTTATTACTGTACAGCCGGCATTTTCCGCCAGCTTGCGTATTGTCCTCGATACCGGCTCACCCTCGCACACAATAATACAGCCGGCCTTATTTTCAATGGCGCAAAGCTGTGTTTCATACCGGTTTCCAAGGACAACAACGTCATGTTCATCGACATGCTCACGCATTAATTCCACATTTGTCGTCGCAATAACAACCTTCCCCTCCGTTATCGTTCCTGTCCTGTCGCCAATAAGCATCGTGCCGTCTAAGGCATTCAGCATATTTTCATAAGGCGTCTTTGCCTGTCCTAAAATACGATTGTCAAAGACAGCCATATAAGCTCTTGCAATATCACCGATTGTAATTAAGCCTTTAAGATAACCCCCATCATCAACAACAGGCAATGTCGCTGTATTTACCGCACGCATAACCATCCATGCGCGCTTTAAGGACACACGCCCGTTAATACCGTCAAGCTTCCGGATATTAATGTCCCTGACCTGACGTCTGACATCAGCCGTATATGACGGCGCCTCAGCGCCGAAGCGCTTCAGCACATACTCGGTTTCCGGATTAATCACACCGGCACGCTTCGGAATATAGACTGCGCCCGCCTCGACACTGCCTAAATCCTCATAGCCGCAGTTTCCGGCTTCCTTTGCCATCTGATTTTTCAGATAAGCACAGGAAATCGCCGCACATATTGAATCTGTATCAGGATTTTTATGGCCGAATACATAAATTTCATTTTTTTTATTCATTCTAAGCCTCCATATTCTACATCTCACACGAAGTTTCTTTGTGATGACATAGGATCACAAAGCCATTGCCACAGCATAGCTGCCCCTATTGGTAATCTCCCCGTGCCTGTTACACCCTCTCAAAAATTTATTTGTCAATTGCCGCAAGTGCCTGCGCCGCATCCTCGATAATATCCTCCACATTTTCAAGACCTACGGAGAAACGCACCATGCCCGGATTCACTCCGGCTGCAATGAGCTGCTCGTCTGTCAGCTGACGGTGTGTCTCACTTGCCGGATGAAGGACGCATGTACGGATATCCGCCACATGCACCTCGTTGCAGGCAAGCTTTAAGGCGTCCATAAATTTCACAGCATTTTCCTTGCCGCCCTTAATCACAATCGAAATAACACCGCTTGTACCCTTTGGCATATATTTCTTTGCAAGCTCATGATACTTATCACCCTCAAGTCCCGGATAGCTTACAGCTTCAATCTTGTCCGATGCTTCAAAAAACTTCGCAACCTTTAAGGCATTACTGCAGTATTTTT
The DNA here is from genome assembly GCA_900557175.1 of uncultured Eubacteriales bacterium. Taxonomy (GTDB): domain Bacteria; phylum Bacillota; class Clostridia; order Lachnospirales; family Lachnospiraceae; genus Scybalocola_A. The sequence continues at coordinate 14,761 of USSL01000004.1, read as the reverse complement.
CCATACGCACGGCAAGTGTTTCAAGTCCGAGATTTAAAAGGAAAGAGGAATTTGCCGCAGGATAACAGCCAAAATCTCTCATCAGCTGCATACGTGCCTTAATAATATAAGCCATATTTCCAAAATCTCTCGTATAGACAACACCGTGGTAGGACTCATCCGGCTCTGTAAATTCAGGATATTTGCCGTTATTCCAGTCAAACTTTCCGCTGTCGATAATAACGCCGCCGCACTGCAGGGCATGACCGTCCATATATTTTGATGTAGAGTGAACAACAATATCCGCGCCAAAATCAAACGGTTTACATAAAATTGGAGTCGCGAATGTATTATCAACAATTAAAGGCACGCCTGCACCGTGGGCAATTCTTGCCATCTTTTCGATATCAAGCACTGCAAGCGCCGGATTTGCCAATGTCTCTGTAAACATTGCTCTTGTATTCGGTTTAAATGCCTTTGCAATTTCTTCTTCATCGGCGTCGGCATCAACAAAAATGCACTCAATGCCAAGCTTCTTTAATGTCACAGCAAACAGATTGACTGTACCGCCGTAAATCGTCGACGTACTCACAAAGCTGTCGCCTGCATTACACAGATTCAAAATAGAAAGCAGGGACGCTGCCTGTCCCGATGATGTACACATTGCGCCAACGCCGCCTTCAAGGTCTGCAAGCTTCTTTTCCACACACTCTGTCGTCGGATTGGAAAATCTCGAATACATATGCGCTGTCGGCATATCAAAAAGTGCCGCAACCTCTGCTGTAGAATCAAATCTATATGTTGTACTTTGTACAATAGGCATCACGCCCGGTCCTCCGTTTTCCGGTTCATATCCTGAATGTAAACATTTAGTCTCATCTCTCATCGTAAAAATCTCCTTTTCGAATATGTTCAAACCCATACGGATTTGCTATATTTATCATGCGGCGCACAGTCTGCGCCGATACAATCATGTATTTTCATCATAGCACAATTTTTTTATATGTGACAACACTTTATCACAAAAAAGTGCGATTTCTCAGACATTCAATTTCCTTTTTATACGGCGGCACCGCTTTTTTAGGCGTCTGTGTAATACCGAAAAAATCAAATTTTTCTGTTTCCTCCGGTTTGATGTACGGCGTTTCAAGTATTTTCGGAATATCAGCAAAATCTTTATGATGAACAATCGTACTCAGCGCCTCAAAGCCGATTTGTCCGAAGCCGATATTTTCATGCCTGTCTTTTGCAGCCCCCGGCACATTTTTACTGTCATTGATATGAAATACCGCAATCTGTTTCTTTCCGATTAATCTGTCAAAGCCATCCATCACCTCATCAAAATGATGGATAATATCATAACCGGCATCACTGACATGGCATGTATCAAAACATACCCTCAGCTTATCATTATACTTCACGCCGTCATAAATTGCCGCAATATCCTCAAAAACCGAACCGATTTCACTGCCTTTTCCGGCCATCGTCTCAAGCGCCACGAAAACCTTTGTCTCCTTTGTAAGCACCTCATTTATGCCCTCAATAATCTTTGCGATGCCTGCTTCCTTTCCGGCGCCCACATGAGCGCCCGGATGAAGGACAAGAATACGGCCGCCCATCGCCTCCGTCCGCTCAAGCTCAAGTCTCAGAAAATTGACAGCAATTTCAAAGGTTTCCGGCTTCACTGTATTTCCTAAATTAATAATATACGGCGCGTGGACAATAAAATCCTCTATGCCGTTTTCCCGCATCAGCGTCCATGCCGCGTCAATATTCAATTCGCTGATATCCTTCCGCTTCGTATTCTGAGGCGCTCCTGTATATATCATAAACGTATTGGCTCCATAGGAAAGGGCTTCCTTCACAGAGCCCGCCATCATCTCTTTGCCGCTCATTCCGACATGTGAACCTATCTTCAGCATCCTAAACCTCCTGTATACTTTAGTAAAAACATTTTAGCATTAATAGGCTTTCCTGTAAATATAACTCTATTCCCCCACTCAGTTTCATTGACAGTTTTAAAAATTTTTCGTTCTTTTCCCGGCCCATTGTGCTATACTAAATATAGTACGGCAGCAAAACACAAAGCAGCATCATGATTTCATTGCCGTAAAACAGTAAAGCATCTGCATAAGGCAGATTTAAAGGAGGTTCTTATGGCTTTAACTTCTAAACCATTTGGTAAAACAAAAAATAACGAGCATGTCACACTGTACACTCTGACGAACGCAAACGGGAATTATGTAAACTTTATTGATTATGGCGCCACAATCCAGTCCATTGTCATTCACGACAAAAATCATACAGCCGTTGATGTTGCTCTTGGCTATGATACAATTGAGGCTTACGAAAACGGCGGCGATTACTTTGGCGCGCTCATCGGCCGCGTTGCCAACCGTCTTGAACTGAGCCGCTTCGACCTCAACGGAAAAACATACAATCTTGCCGCCAATGACAGGGAAAAGAATCATCTGCACGGCGGTGTGAAAGGCTTTGATAAATATATGTACGATGTCCGCACCGACGATAACAGCATTTGCTTTTCGCGCCTTTCACCGAATATGGAAGAAGGCTATCCGGGAAATTTAAAGGTATCCGTCACTTACACATTTGACGACAACGATGTGCTTTCAATAAAATACAGCGCCAAAAGTGACGCCGCAACACCGGTCAATCTGACAAATCACGCTTATTTTAACTTAAACGGCCACGCATCCGGCTGCATGGAAAACCATATACTTTCCATTGCCGCCTCACTTTTTACAGAAAACTGCAATGAAGGCTTCCCAAACGGCAACATCAGTGATGTGGCAGGCACAGCTTTTGATTTCAGAACACCGAAGACCATCGGATGCGACATCAATGCCGACGATATTCAGCTTAAAGACGCCGGCGGTTACGACCACAATTTTATTCCTGACGGCAAAGGTTTTAGAAAAATGGCGGAAGCTTCCGGCGATATTTCCGGTATTACGATGGAAGTGTGGTCAGATATGCCGGGCATCCAGTTTTATGCCGGCAACTTCATCAAAACACAGACCGGGAAAGACGGGGCTGCCTACGGCCCAAGATGTGCTTTCGCACTTGAGACACAGTATTACCCGAATGCTATGTTCAAAACTCATTTTCCGTCGATTGTCTTACAGGCCGGTGATATTTACGAATCCAAGACACAATATCGGTTTAAAGCATAAACACATATGCTTTTCGATATTCATATACAGCACTATCCCCCTGCGCCGCAAGGCGCACCCAAAAAACGGAGGCCGGACATTTCTGTCCATCCTCCGTTTTTTCACGACATGACTTTTTTATTTCATTTTTAAGTGCAGCTGCCTCTTACGCCTCAACAATCGGAATTTCTATTTGAATACTGTTTTCATCCACTGTGATCTCCCTTGCCGTCAGCGGACGCTGAGTAACCTCAGCATCGGCGCCGTAAATGATCAGACCAAGCTGATGACCAATTTCAAGCGTATAGTCCATCGGCACCATCGTAAACTCAAATGTATATTCCGTTCCCGGTTTCACCTCATCTATTGAATAAATGTTCCGTCTGTTCTTTGCCGACATACAGCCTCTCGTAATCACGCGATACGGTGACGGCTGCTTTTCTCTGACAAAGTAAACTAAATCTTTCATATCGGTGTTTCTTCCCCAGACAACACCCTTTTCCTTAATAATCCGCTGCTCGGTGCTGTAACGGCACAGTGAACCATAATCCACAAGCATTGCCGACAGTATACCCGCACCGGCGTTGATGGAAGCCGTAAAGTGCACCTTCGTCTCCCCGTTAATACGCACTCTGTGCTCAAGTACCCTGCTCGTATAAGCAATTCTGAACGCTTTTTCACATTCCGGCTCCAGACACATGCTGTCACGCCACAGCGGATAATTTTCACCCTGACGGTCAAAGCCTGTCAGTGAAATATCGTCCGTCACCGTTTTTCTTACTGCCGGCCGGCGCTCAAGCTCTGTTTTTGACACAGATCCGAAACCTCCGTCTTCTGTCACACCGAACAGATGGGCTCTTGATGCCGCAAAAGGCCATGACGAATCACCGTCCCATTGTGTACAATCAAGATTATTTTCCACTAAAACATTCGGAATAGATTCCATCACACCATTGTCGATATCATACAGCCAATAAGCCATCCAACGGTTTAACATACTGTTAAAATCAATGCCGGCAAGATTATTAATATAAATATGATCGCCCTGATGAAGCAGCAGCTTGCACGGCACATTATTTTTTTGAAGCTCCTGCCATAAAAGATAAGCGTGCTGCGGCTTTACATTCCAATCGTTTAAGCCCTGAATACCGAAAACACTGCACTTAATCTTATCCGCATTGTTAAGGTAATTGCGCTCATCCCAAAAACGATTATAATTGCCTGTCACCCTGTCCTCATCAATAAGCATCTGTTTTAAATGCGGTTCATACACATCTTTGATTTTTGCATAATCCTCCGCATCAAAACGCCGGCTTAAGCAGTAATCCGCCAAAAGGTCAGCGTCATCTCCCTGCCAGTCCAATGCAGGCGCTGTCACGCCGTTGCATCTGTAATAGTTGTACCAGTTTGTAATAAACGCCTCAGGAATGATCGTCTTAAGCCCGTCAATCCCTGTTGCGGCGGCTGCAACGCACAGCGTTCCGAGGTAGGACTTTCCGTTCATCGCTACCTTTCCTGTACACCAGTCTGCCCTGATTTCAATGCAGTCCGTCTTATTTGTGTAGGCACGGCGTTTTCCGCACAGCCACTCAATGACGGCCACTGTCGAAATCGTTTCATCGACACTGCCTGTTGAGCGGATTCCGTCAGAGCCTCTTGTGCCGATGCCTCCGGCAAATACAGCCGCATAGCCTCTTGATACAAAATACTGATGCCAGCTGTCAATCGCTTCAAGCTCAATGTCTTCTGCCGGAAACGGCGATGTTTCACTAAGTCCCTTCGGCTCCCTTTCCGGCGGAATTTCCTTTTCCTCCGGCACAAAGCGGATATCCTCATATGAAACATCGGTCGGTTCAAGCTCCGGTAAATCCACATCAACCTTATGCGTCACATAGCTGTCGTCATCACCGCCGAGCATATATGGATTAGCGATGTAAAAGGCCGGTACTTTCATGCCTTTAAGCGTCTCCTTCGGCCGCCGGATATAAACGGCAATCAAATCTCTTTTGCCGTCCAAATCTGTATCCTGCGGCGATTCAACATAAACTCTTTCAAAAAGACTCTCCCCAAAATCAAATATCGGCTGAAGCTTCCCGTCAAATTCCAGTATTTCCGGAATATCCTTTCCTTCGTTCCAGCGGTCAAGATACCCCTGCTGCGCTAAATACTCAATACAGTTCCTGTCAAAACGGTTGTTGATTTTAAAAGCTTCACAAAGCTTCTGCTCAATCTCATCGCCACTGTAGACCGGTTTATGAAACGGTTTTAAGCCGAGACTTCCGGCAAAGATTACCGCCTCATTTTCACGGAAATGGACATCCTTTTCATACTGCAGCAACTCTAAAATAATGTTGTAGAATTGTGTTTCGTCAAGCTGTTCTACGGCCAGCTTCGGAAATAGACTTCGATAGCTCTGCTTCATTTTTTGTTCCCCTACTCTCTCTAATCAGGCTTTCGCCTCAATTTCTTTTTTGTGTGTCTTTAAATAACGCTTCCAAATAAGCGTAAAGATTGCACCGACAGCCAGTGCCGCAACTAAAATAATAAAGAATGTACGGTAGCCTCCCATACTTCCGGCAGCTTCATCGCTTCCAACCAATGAGCCGAAAAGTAATGATACGAATACGTCCGGAAGATAACCGATAGTTGAAATAAAACCGGATGCCGTACCGGATACCTTTTCAGGCACAGCACCTTCCTCCATCATCGCCCATGTCAGACTGTAGTTGACCTGGAAAAACATATAGCTGGCAATATAAAGCACAACAAACAATCCGATAATCAACGGTTTTGCTGAACCTGTCGGCAAAACAAGGATTAATACCGTACCAATAATCATGCCGATAAATGATGTAAACAGCAGGTTGCTTGTACCCATCTTATCGCCTAAGAAACCACCGCCGATATTAGAAACCGGTGCTGTATATTTTTTAAGCGCTGCAACAACGGCACCACCCGAAATTGACAAACCTAAAAATGCTGTTGAATATGGCACAAAGTAATATAAAGATACGCAGTACATATAGTTACAGAATGTCACAATGGCAATAATCCATACTGCCGGCATTTTGATGACCTGACGGATATCCTTGAAAGAAACTCTGTCGGACTTTTCCATCGTCTCAGTCTTATCCATTTTGATAAAAATGAAAATACCGAATAATACAGTTAATACAGAGTAGAAAATGATAATGGCTTTCATACCTGCAACCTGACCTTCAAGCGTATCTTCACCGAGCTTTCCGACACCGAGTCTGAACACAAACACAACAAGCATTGTGACAATCGCCGAGCATATACCGCGGCCGCCCTCGAAGAAACCGAAGGCTTTACCCTGGTCATCCTTATCAGACATCATACGTGTTGCTTTCACACACGCCGGCCAGAATGCAAACAGTGATGAAAAACCCCAAAAACCGTAAAGGGCTACAAGTGCCGGATACGGCAGCGGCAGCAAGTGAATAAAACCGCCGAGACCTGTGCCAATCATAGACAATGTCAAAAGTGTTCTTGTTGCCACCTTATCCGCCAAAATACCGCCAAACAGATACGAAACCATACCAAACACACCGTAAACACTGCCAAGCAGTCCCATCTGTACATCTGTCAGATTGTACGTTGCAACATAGGCATCATAATAATCCAGTCTGAAATAAGGAAGTCCGTAAATAATCATACCACTGCAGGCGATAATTAAAATTGCCGCAAGATTTTTGCGAAGCTTTCCTTTGATGCCGATTTTCGCTAAAAACTTTTCCATAACTTTTTCCTCCTAGGATTCTTTTTCTTCGTCTTCCGAAAGACTCCAGTTAAACTTCCGAAGCCCGACAAGAAGAATTGTACACGCTATTCCGTAGAAAACAGCGGCTATATAATAAGCTGTCCGGTACCCCTCCTGAGTAACAAACAGAATATTACCGGTAAACCATCCGGATAAAACACTGGCAATACCTGCAACAACATTGATGACCGTAGCAAAAACAGGCCGCAGCTCTTTATCCACAATTTCCATGGACAAAGAACTGTCCACCGGATAACTTAAATTGACAAACCCTGAACGCATAAACAGCGCAATACCGACAACCGGAATCATAAACTTTCCGAATTTATCACCATTGGCAATAATCAGCATAAACGGCACTGATAAGAGCGATACGCCGCCCAGTGTGTATACCTGACCGATTTTTTTCACAAGATACGGCGTAAACAGCATAAAAATAATAAGTGCAAGGTAGGACAATGATACCATAAACGAAGCTGTCGCCTTATCAATATGAAGATTTCTGTTTAGGAAGACTGTATAATAAGATGTAAAAAGTCCCATTCCGAAATTAATCAGCCCCCAGTACAGCAGATAAATGACCGTATATTTATTTAAAATCGCTTTTCTAAATAGCGCAGCCTTTTGGGCAAATGGCAATTTTTCTTTAGGCTCTGTCACCTTGTAGTCCTCCCTGCGCTCTTTAATAAGAAGCACCGGGACAACCGCCAGCAATGAAACAATGCCTGTCAAAAACAAAATATCTTTATTTCCCTGAAGATAAGCCTTATACATATCCGGCGCCATCTCGGAAATATATTCCGTCAGCTTCTTCGCCTCTGAATAAAGAATGCCGCCTCTTAATGAAAACAACTTTACCGTAATCATACCGCCGAGAAAGGTTGTCAGAAAATAACCCGAATAACCGATATAATAAACCTTTGAATACCAGTTGATCTTATTGCTTTTCTTTGTATAAGCCGCAATGTATGGGCTGAGGATTGCAAAATGAAGCTGAAGTCCTGACAATGCCAAAAGTGTTGTCAGCGCATACAAATATGTATTGTCAAAAAATAAGATGGCCGCGATGGCCGCCGTACATGTCACCGCACAGAACATCAGAAGCACCTTATAACCGATTTTCGGAATCAAAAGCAAAAGCGCCGCGCTTATAAATGCCGAATAACCGTAATAAGACCAAAAGGACACTGCCACGTCCCTTCCGACCTCCTGAAGATAATTCACATAAACATCGTAAATAATACCGCTCACTAAATTACTGATGACGAAGCTGATTGTGAACATACAGAGATTCCACATATACCGCCTGTCATTTTTCTCTGTCGTATTTGTCATATCTTTCCCCTCCATGACTGCAACGCTCTCATTTTTATAAATCGTAACATATTTAAACTGCTTTGTCTTTGTACGAACAATACAAGAAAAGAGCAGATTTCTTGTATGTCCGCTGTACGGTTATTTTACCGTATTCCGAACATCATAAGAAATCTGCTCTGTATTAAAATCCAAGCGTGATCACATTGTAAATATTAATAAGAATAATCACGGCCATCAGACCGATAAACAATTTATCTACCATCTTATCATCAAGCTTTTTATTGACACTTCTTCCGGCCATGCCGCCTAAAATACCAGAAATGATCATGCCAAAAAGAAGCAGCACATTCACCTGCGGCACTGAACCTGTGACAACTGTTGACAAAAAGCTTGTCGCCTGCGAAAACAAAATGATATACAGTGAATTTTGAGCCGCCACTTTTGTTGTCATGGAAAAGAAGAAATAAAGCACAACAAGATTAATCGGGCCGCCGCCGATGCCAAGGAATGACGACATCACACCGAGAGCAAGCCCAATTACAAGACAGACTGCTATATTTTGTATATTGTGCGTTTTAATCTTATCTTTTTTAATTGTATAAATCAATGTTCCGACAGTAATCAGTGCCAGACATGCCGCCTGAACCGCACCGGCTGTATTTTTATCAGAAAAAAGTCCTTCAACCATCTGAAACAATGACTTTCCTAAAATTCCACCGACAGCCGCGCCGATGGCAAGGGGCGTCCCTATTTTCATATCGACCTTTGAACTGCCGCTAAGCTTTGAGCGCACAACTGAATAGCAGCTCATAGCAAGTACTGTACAGCCCGACATAAAATTAATTGCCGATACCTCCAAAAGTCCGAAAGCATCCAGTGTCGGCTTAATGATTACCCCTCCGCCGATACCGCAGATGGCGCCGATAATCGAAGCACCAAAGCTGACTAAAATAAACACTGCATAAACCATTTTTAAATCCTCCTCCTAAAAATAGAACACTACCGCATCCGCTGTGCCGTCTGCGCCGCCACATCTGCAAGCCTGTCATAGCATTTTTCAAAAAACATCTTATATGCCGGGCAGAAATAGTTTACATAATTCCCAGTCACCTCGTCAAGATTCCTATGCCGGTTGCAGCCGCCCCTGCACACATGAAAATACGGACATGCCTTACACTGCGCGCTGTGGTTGTAAGAACGCTCAACATAGCCGATTTCCTTACGTTTCTCATAAATCTCTGCCATAGACACGGTATTAAGATTACCAAGCTTGTACGCATCCAGCACATAAAAATCGCACGGATACACTTCACCGTCAGCCTCCACAACATTTTGAATACCGCACACGCCGTTCTGCTCACACGACTCTGCGCCCATGCCTAAAAGCAGTGTCACATAATTTTCAAAAAGGCGGATGTAAGGCTGACAGCCTTTTTTATAATCCTTATACCAAAGCTCAAAAAGCTCAATCAAAAACTTTCCATAGTCCTCCGGCGTCAGCGAATAATCCCTCTGACCGCACGGTTCGCCGATCGGATCAAGACAGGCGATAAACTGCAAAAAACCAAAGCCCCGGCTTTTATAGGATTGATAAATCTTCTTAACCTGCCCGGCTGTCTGCCTGTTCACAACAGTCAGTATATTGAAATCAACGCCGTATTCTTTCAAGAGCTGCGCCGTCTCCATAATCCGGTCATACGTCGGCGCGCCGCTGCTGCTGTGCCTGTACATATCATGGGTTTCCTTAAGCCCGTCCACTGACAGGCCAATCAGAAAATCATTCTCCTTAAAAAACCGGCACCACTCCGCCGTAATACCATAACCATTTGTCTGAAGGGCATTGTGAATTGTCAGCCCCTTTGTATTAAACCGCTTCTGATATTCAATAGACTTTTTAAAAAAATCCAGTCCTGCAAGCGTCGGCTCTCCGCCCTGATAGGCAATCGTACATGAACCCTCCGCCGCTCTCAATGTTTTCTTAATCACATTCCGAAGCGTCTGCTCTGTCATAATGCCATATGATGCCTGCGCCCGCTTCTCTGTAATATCACAGTAAAAGCAATAATCGCAGTGCATATTGCAAAGGCCTGAGGCCGGTTTTATAAGTAAATTAATCGGAGGCATCGCCTCTCCCTCCCTCTACTCGTAGTCTTCCGGATTGCTGCTGTCAGGATCAATACATGTCTGTGTATTTAATATCATCCCGTCCACCTTCGGCCAGCGGCCATCGGCTGCAAAATCTCCGGTATCTTTCATAAATTTATCAAGGCGCGCCCGCATATCGGCAAGCACATCGCCATATTCCGGCGCATCAACAAGATTATTGCGCTCTGCCGCATCAAAACGCAGATCAAAAAGCATTTCCCGCGGCGGCAGATGCTCCATAAGCCCTTCCGCCATTAAAAAATCCTTACTGCCTCCGGCGTCAATATTTGCCGGAACATACTTTTCAAAATCCCCGAATCGGCGGATGTACTTGTACTGCTTCGTGCGTATGCACCGCTGAGGCTCTGCCGCCGCATGATAAGTCACCTCTGCAAACACAGCTTCATTCACCTCGTCGGCTGTATCATTGAGAAGCGGCATCAGAGATGTACCTGTCAGCCAGTCCGGCTTTTCAATGCCAAGCAGGTCACACAGTGTCGGATAAATATCTACCTGGGATACAAGGCCGTCCTTCACTGTTCCGGCGCTTGGATTTCCCTTATACTTCATAATCAAAGACACACCAATGCCCGTATCATAAAGGTTGCACTTCATAAACGGAAAAGCAATGCCATGATCTGTCGTATATATAATCAGTGTGTCATCTGTAAGCCCTGCCTCATCAAGAGCATCAAGCACCCGGCCGATACACATATCTGCCCGCATTGCCGATGTCACATACCCTGCATAATCAAGACGGTTCTTCGCATTATCCGCAAGGCAGTGCGGCACTTTAAGATAATCCGGATTAACGGAAGCATCCACCTCATTAAACGGACGGTGTGTATGGGCAAGTCCATAGGACATAAAAAACGGTTTTTCATGCTTTTCCTTAATATAAGCAATGGCCGCATCACCGTTTGTCAAATCCCAGCGCGTCAAATCCTCGCGCTCACTGCGGCTGTCTTTAAATACTCTGTCATAACCAATCCCATCCGGTGTTTTACATTCATGCTGCATCCCAAAAAGCGCCGTCTCATAACCAAAGCGCTTCAGATAATTTGCCAGATGCTTCGAATAATCATTGAGCGAAAAGCCTCTGTGGGCAAGGCCGTACATACCGTTCATATGCGGATGCTGACCTGTCAGAAGTGCCGCGCGGCTCGGCGAGCACGTCGGCCCGCAGCAATAAGCATTTCTGAAAAGTGTTCCTTCCTTTGCAAGCTTCATCAAATTCGGCGTCGGTATACTGCCGTCATAAGGCTGTATAAATCTTCCTGTGTCATGTGTGTGCACATATAAAATATTCATCGTTCTCTCCCCTTAGTTTTTCGGTTCATGATTTATAGACTGCAAAAACTCGTAAATAAGAATACAATTAAATAGTTCAAGCATCGTCACAGCGTCGTCCATATTGTGCCCTAACAGCTTTTTCATAATGGACAGCCTGTACACAAGCGTATTCCTGTGTATATAAAGTGCCGACGAAGTCTTTACAAGATTTTGTCCGTTCATGAGATACCCTTTTAATGTCATTAATAAATCTGTCGAATACTTTTTGTCATATTCAATAATACATCCGATATTTTCTTCACAGTAGGCCTCAAGTTCTCTCGTATCATTAAGCTCAAAAAGAAGCTTTACAATGCCTAAATTTCTGTAATGCAAAATATTTGAAGGATAATGATTAAATCTGAGCATAAAAATCGTCTTCATTGCCTCGTTATAGCTCATTTTAATCTCGTCATGGCTTTTATGAATGCGGCTGAAGCCGAGATACAGTTCTGTGTCAAGATAACGGCTGCTGATGCTCCTAAAGACATCGGCAATCGCCTCCTTGGCTTCCTTTGCTTCCTCCTCTGTCCGGTTAAAAACAAGCACGAGCAGGTTATTGGCATATTCCATTGTCAGAAAGCTTCCCCAGCAGCTTGGGTTCAAATCATTGACAGCGTGGCGCAGCACCTGCATCATCACCCGGTCGATTTCAGTATTCTGCGTCTGTGCGTGAACACCGAAAATACATATAAAATGCACCGGAAATACGGTAATGCCATAAAACTGTGCGATTTCCTCCACACTGCCACTCTGCCCTGTCGGCGAAAAAAGGAGATTTTCCAAAAAATGCCGCGACTTTTCATCTGCCGTATTCCTGTCAACAATAAGATATGTCACCTCCTGTGTCACTGACACAAGACTCACATCCCACGGCATGACAAAAAGCGGGATTCCTGCCGAATCAGCCATGAATCCCGCTTCCCTCAAAAGCTTATCTTCATTCCCATCTTTTAAAAGCGCCACAACCGCAGCCACCTGCATATCCCGGCATTCCTGCCAAAAAACACTGTTTGTCAAATCTGTCTCCTCAACATGCTCCACCGCAACAAACAAAAGTTCTCCGCCTCTGATCCACGGCGAAATCGGAAAAGACACACAGACATACGGCCACGAAATATGATTTCCAAGCCCCTGCCGTCCGGCAATAAGCTTCGTCTCTGAAAAATTCTTAAGTCTTAATAAATCAGATACATAAACCGCCATACTTAAACACCCTAGCTTTCAGCATGATATAACTCCAATAGTATAATATTAACATATATCACTGAATTTTTCTATGTCAAAACTTTGTTATTGTCAAAATTTCATAACTTTGCTATAGTGAATATAATCTCTTTTATTCTAAAGCATTTCTAAAACATTTTCTGTGTTTTCACATAAACATTCTAGAAGCACAAATGGCTTAACAATTAAGGAAGCAAAGTCTATGAGTCTATTAATCGTAAATAACCCTAAATGAAATGTTTTTCTCACTTCATTCAGGGTTATTTTTTATTTCCTCCCCAGCTGCCAGAATGCCACTGCACTTGCAGCGGCGACGTTTAACGAATCGACGCCGTGGCTCATCGGGATAAGCACTGTGTAGTCGCAGGCTGAGATAGTTGCCTCTGCCAGTCCATCGCCCTCTGTCCCTAGAACGATGGCAAGCTTTTCTTCAGCCATCAGCTTGGAATCGTCAATACTGACCGAATCTGTTTTAAGCGCCATCGCCGCCGTTTTAAAGCCAAGTGATTTAAGGACGGCGAGATTGCCCGTCTGCGTCTCGTCCAAAAAAGTCCACGGTATCTGAAAGACCGTGCCCATACTGACTCTCGCCGCCCGGCGGTACAGCGGATTACTGCAGCCGTGCGTCAGCAGCACCGCGTCCATATTGAGGGCAGCAGCTGAACGGAAAATCGCTCCCACATTTGTCGGATTCATAACATTTTCAAGGACTGCAATACGGCGCGCACCGGCGCACACCTCCGAAACAGACGGCAGCGGCCTGCGGCGCATGGCACAGAGCATCCCTCTTGTCAGCTTAAATCCTGTCAGCTTTGTAAGCACATCAAAAGGAGCCGTAAAAACCGGTACCGAAAGATACCGCCCTGTAATTTCTGTTGCTTCACCGTTAAGCTGTTTATCCTCCACCAAAAATGACAGAGGTTCATAGCCTGCAAGCAGCGCCCGCCCGATCACCTTTGGACTTTCCGCAATAAAAATCCCGTCTTCCGGCTCATTGTAATGCAAAAGCTGGACTTCGGAAAGACGGGCATAAACATCAAGCTCAGGGGCATTAAAATCTGTAATTTTTATCACAGCCATAACTATACTCCTTTAAGTTTTAATCATCCTTTTTCGGATGTTTTTTACGATATTTCACACATTCTGTAAGCAGATACTCAATCTGTCCGTTGATAGAACGGAAATCATCCTCCGCCCACGCGGCCAAATCATTCCAAAGTGCTGCCGAAAGACGCAGAGGCACCTGTTTTTTTGCTTTTTCCTTTTGTTTACGTTCTTCTTCGCTCATTCATCCTCCGCCCCTTTCTCGCATAACACGCGGCGGGAGAAGTTCTCCCGCCCGTATACCATATCGCATATTTTAATTCTAGTACAATGTTCCGCTGTTAACAATCGGCTGGGCATCCTTATTGCCGCATAAAACAACAAGCAGATTGCTGACCATCGCCGCTTTTCTTTCTTCGTCCAGTTCAACAATATCATTTTCACTCAGCTTTGACAAGGCCATTTCCACCATGCCGACGGCGCCCTCAACAATTTTCTGACGGGCATCAATAATTGCCGCTGCCTGCTGCCTTTGAAGCATTGCTGCTGCAATTTCCGGCGCATAAGAAAGATGCGTAATCTTCACTTCGACAATTTTAAGTCCGGCATCAGAAACCTTTTCCTGAAGTTCCGCTTTCATAATATCGGCAACCTCCTGGCTGCTGCCGCGCAGTGACTTCTCATCGCCGCCCTCGGTCACATCATACGGATATCTGCGCGCCACATTTCTTATAATCGAATCGCACTGGATCGACAAATAAGT
>USSL01000003.1 GCA_900557175.1 uncultured Eubacteriales bacterium | reverse complement strand
GTAAGATAATGACAATTGAGCGCCTTCTTTCCTTTGGATTGAAAGTGCTTTTTATTATCTTTTTGATAAATATTTTTTCCATCATAAACCCATGCACCATTGATGCCCATCGTCATAATCGCAAGCTTATATCCGCAGCAATCCACGGCATAACGCATCATTTTCAAATTCTCATTTTCGGTCAGACCGTCAATTCCTGAGAATAAAACGTAGTCTGCAGCTTTTCCAATCTTTTCGACACTTTCCTTTGTCCATACGGTAGAGAAATCATAGATTACAGGAATCCCCGCCGTTTTCAGCTTAATAAGTTCATCATCAAAATAACTGTAGCAGCTTGTATGCACAATATCAAAATTTTTAAGATACTCAATCAACGCGTCCTCAAATACGAGCGGATCTGATTTTACAAGACCGCCGTCATTTTCATCCCCCAAAATTCTCTCGCCGTCCACAAGTCTGACAGTGCAGCGGCCGGTTTCCCCGTGCTTATAAACACATCTGCTCACATCCACGCGATTTTTCTTAAGCGAATCAATGACAATATCTGCATATCCGTCATCGCCCATCACACCGACATAAGCCGCCTCATGTCCAAGCTGGGAACAATAGACCGCCACATTCACACAGTTTCCGCCGGGATTGATGATTCCGTCAATATAATTGATGTCAACAACATTATCGCCGACACATGCGATTTTAGCCATTATCTTCTCCCCCTTTTAACCTTTGACCGCACCTGAATTAATACCGTTTACAAAATATTTCTGCAGGCATATATAAACAATAATCATCGGAAGTGCCGCCAGTGCAAGACCTGCAATCAGTATACTCCACTGGGTATTTGATGTGGAACGTATCGCAAAAATACCGAGCGGCACAGTCTGCAAATCCCGCCCTTCTGTAAATACAAGGGCAAAAGCAAAATCATTCCATATGTAACGTGCGCTCATAACCGCCGTTGTCGCAATAACAGGCTTGCTCATTTTCATCACAATATTAAAAAATGTATTCAATATTGAGCTGCCGTCAATAAACGCCGCTTCCTCAACCTCTACCGGAAGATTAATCATAAATGACCACATGAGGAAAAAAGAAAACGGTATTCTGTAGGCAATATACGGAATAAGCAGTCCGATCCACGTATTATAAAATCCGGTTATTGAAAGCATTTTGTAAATAGGAATGAGTGAACACTGCGGCGCTAACATCATTCCTGAGAGAATCAGAATAAATACAAAATATTTATGCTTAAATTGAAAACGGATAATGGCATACGCTGCAAATCCTGAAATAAGGACAACAAAAAATGTGCCGACAACTGTAAAAAACAGTGAGTTTAAAACACTTTTTTGAATATAATTTGTCCATACATAAAAATAGTTTGAAATCTGCCATTCTGACGGAATTGACCACGGACTTGAAAACAAATCACTATCTGTTTTAAAACCGCTGATGACCATCCACACTAAAGGAAATAATGTAATGACAATATAAATCAGACAGAACAAATGCACTATCGTTCGTTTCACTTTCGACGCCCTGCTCATGACACACCGCCTCCCTTCATTGTCTCCTTTACATTATAAAGCTTAAGCTCTATGAAAGAGAAAACAAAGGTAATAGCAAAAAGAAGGACGCCGATGGCGCTTGCATAGCCCATATTATCCATTCTAAAGCCTGTTTCATACATTGTCGTTGCAAGCACCTCCGTCGATTTTCCCGGACCGCCGCTTGTCATCACATAAATTTCATCAAATACCATAAATGCACCGATAATGGTAATTGTTGTATTCATAAGAATTGTCGATTTTATCATCGGCACTGTAATTTTAAAGAAAGTCTGTATGCCATTTGCACCGTCTATTTTTGCCGACTCGTAAACTTCCGTCGGAACACTTTGAAGCCCGACCGTATAAAGCATTACCATTTCACCGGTGTACTGCCACTGGGATACCATAATCACCGCCCACATTGCCGTCTTTGAATCGCCGAGCCAGTCATGGGCAAGTCCTCCGAGACCTATTTTTTCCAAAATCGGATTAATAAAACCGATGGACGGACTGTATGCAATAACCCATAAAAGACCGATCGCCGTCAGTGAAATCACCGCCGGAATAAAAATAATAACTCTCGTCGCCGCCGCAAAACGTTTCTTAGCAACAACATTAAGTATATGTGCAATAACAAGTCCTAACCCAACCTGAAAGATAATTGATACAACCGCATATTTTACATTGTTTAAAAATGCATTCCATATATTTTCATCTGTAAATAGTTTTTCGTAATATTTAAGTCCGACAAACTCCATTGTTCTCGAATACGCCGTCCATTTAAACAGACTATAGTAAATATTTAATATGACCGGCAAAAAAATCAGCACAACAACAAGTGTCACTGCCGGAAGCAAAAATAAAAGAAGCATTTTCTTATTTTTATAAATTGCCAAGCTAAAAACCCCCTTTCACCGTAAGGGACACCCTTTTAAAGAAGGGCACACGGCCGTTTCCGCGTGCCCTTAAAATATTACGATTATTCGCTCGCCGCCTCCGCTGCTGTTGCTGAAACCTCAGCCATGATATCGGCCCCCGTCTTATTATCAAAAATTGTCTGACAGCCGGACAGATATGTATCGGCAACAGTCTGATTAATCACACAATCAAGCCACTCTGAAATTCCCGGCGCATTAAGATTTTTTTCAATAACTTCCAGTGTTTCCGGCAGACACTTTGACTCATCGAGTGTCACATCGGTCGTTGTAAGGAAGCCTAAATCGTAGACCATCTTTGACTGGACTTCATCGCTTGTCAAATATTTTAAGAATTTAATTGCCTCGTCCGGATGCTCGGAATCTGAATTGACCATAAAGACATCCGGTCCGCCTGTAATAAAGCCTTCTTGGCCCTTTGCGCCTTCAACCTCCGGAAAATCAAAATAACCCCAGTCTTCACCAAGTGCCTCCTCATAGCCTGTCATATTCTGAACTTCCTCATAAACCATTGCGGCTGTGCCTTCTTTAACCATCGCCTGTGACATTTCCCATGTACAGGAGTTGATATCCGAATTTGTATACCCCTTATCATATAATTCACGCATCATATCAAGCGCTTTAGCATATCCTTCATCACTATAATTCGGATCCTCAAGACTGTAGTTTTTAGCAAGTACTTCCTGAGGTACAAGCTTGCCGTTTAATGTTGTCAGGAAATGACATACAACCCATGAATACTGGTTTCCCACCGCCAAAGGCGTCACACCCGAATCCTTAATTTTCTGACATACATCTAAAAATTCCGTCCATGTTTCCGGCAGCTCTGTCACACCGGCTTTCTCAAAAACTTTTTTATTGTAAATAATTTCCTTTGAAGAATAATCCCACGGAACTGCATAATAAGCGCCATCCTTGTTGCAGCTTTCAAGCATGACCGGATTAAAACTGTCCTTCCACTCTGCATCCTCCTCAAGATACTTTGAAATATCCATCGCATTGCCTGAGCGGACATACTGCATGATACGTTCGCCGCTCCATGTAAAGAAAATATCCGGTGCATCATCACTGCCTAAAAGAACCCTTGTCTTATCCTTAATTTCTTCATCGCCATAAGCTGTCATTTCAATTTTAATATTCGGATTCTCTTTTTCGAAATCTGCCACAACACCTTCAAAAAATTTCATTCTCTGTTCTTCAGGGAACTTATGAACAAATTTCACTATAACCTGTCCGTCGGAAGCTGAGCCGCTGCCGCCGTCTTTACCACCGCCGCCGCACGCTGTCAGCATACCTGCACATAAAACGCCGCCCAATGCCAAAGCTGCTGCCTTTTTAATCAAATGTTTTTTCATTATAAAATCCTCCTCACTTTTTTGCCCCCGATGACTTTTTAATATTCAAGACGTCTGTAGTAACGTCTGATATCCAGTGTATGTTTTCTCACTTCTGCAAGATTATTGTATGCTCTTGTATAAATGTGCCATAACATCACCGGTGATAACATCCAACGGAATTCATCACTAATCCCCGGATACTCATAATTCTTTGTATCAAATACAAACAGCTGATTTGTATGCTTCTTTGCAAAATTAATGACACGCTCATCCAAAGGACGTGTCGGTCCCTCGCCCATACCGACAGCCACAAGTACATTTTTCTCAACAAGCTCAATTGTTCCGTGGAAAAACTCTGCCGAGTTAATTGATTTTGTGCGGAGCCACTGACATTCCTCAAGAATGCACATTGCCATTGAATAAGTCGGTCCCCATGTCATACCCGAACCTGCCCAAATCTGATACTCCTTGTCTTTTTCCTCGAACATTGCCGCGTACTGTTTTCCATAATCATCAGCTGCTTTTCCGACAGCAACTAAAACATTGCCTAAATTTTTAAGCTCATCTGCAAATTTCGGATAGCCGTCAAACTCGCCTCTGTTATACATAATCTTTCCGACAATAAACATTGAGCATAGGTCATTCGGCTGTGCCTCCCCGTAAGTCACCGAATAATCAGCCACTGCTGCAAGCGGTGAATTTGCCGCACCGCAAATGGCAATTGTTGTCACATTTCTTTCGGCAAGCCATTTAGCCACGGCAACAGTTTCTTTCGTATCTCCGGATTTTGATGTGAGAATCGCAAGCGTCCTCTCTGTCACCATCGGATTGCCTGTACACATAAGCTCTGCCGGAATTTCTGTAAACACCGGAAGCTTTGACATTGTTTTCATCATATAACAGTACGGTTCAAGACCTGCCAGTGAACCGCCTGCCGATGTAAACAACAGATTATCAAAGCCTTTTTCGCAAACCTGATCTGCAATTGCTTCAAATTCCGGACGTAATGCATAGAGTGCGTCTGCGTTTTTAATAATTTCCTGCTCGTTAAATGCAACCATAATTTTACCTCCTCTTTTGCGGCATATTCCGCACTTGTATTATGTTGTCTTATGTTGTTATTATATTTCATATTTCCTCTATAGTAAATTGACAATTCCTACAAATTTTACATTCTATTTTTAGCTATATTTAACAATCAATATCTATTTTTCTTTTTATACTTTTATTCATAGACAAATTTTATCAGACATTATATAATGATATATATGTATTTATGTTAAATTATCGGCTGTTTTCAAATCATATATGAAGGAGGGAGATTTATGGCATCTGTAATTAATCCGAACAGCGCTGTGCCGCTTTATAAACAGATTGCAAATATTATTGCACAAGATATCAAAAATGGAAAATACAGCTACGGCGACCGTCTGCCTTCTGAGCTGACGCTTAAAGACGTGTTCGGCGTCAGCCGCATTACTGTACGTGCAGCCATTGCCGAACTTATTGACGAAGGGCTTTTAGTCCGCTCTCAAGGTAAGGGTACTTTTATTGCACAGCCTAAAGCTGTCATGCCTGCCACTGATCATCCCGGCTTTACTCAGTCGTGCCTTCTTGCCGGACGTACGCCGTCAACAAAGCTTTTAACCATTGATTATACTTATCCGTCCCCGACAGAATGTCAATTTCTCAATCTTTCCGAGAACGATAAGATTATTGTCTCCAAGCGGCTGCGCTTTATTGAAAGTTATCCGACTGTAATTGAGACGAATCATTATATTACAGACTTGAATTTTTTATTTAACGAGGATTTAAACGGCTCACTCTTTAAAATACTTGCAAAGCACAATATTTACGTTACCCAAAGCCATAGAACATTAGAAATATGTACAGCCACAAGAGCTGAGGCTGATATGCTTGAAATTAAGACAAATACACCGCTGCTGCTATTTAAGGATAAACAACTTGATCAAAACGGACGTCCAATTTTTATATCAAAGCAGCTCTATACAACAGAACGCATGGCATTTTATCTTTAAAATGCAGCAGCGGCAGACATTCCGCTATATGTCTGCCGCTGTTTTATATCCCGCTCATTTTCATTCCTCACACAATCCACCCCGTAAGCACGAAGCTTGCCGCGATGCCTGCCGCTGTGGCGACGAGCGCGCCTGCAAGTGTCCATCTTGTTTTTGTCACCTTTGCCGTGAGAAAATAGACGGACATTGTATAGAAAATTGTCTCGGTACTTGAAAGCATCAGGGACGAAAAAGTACCTGAAAAAGAATCCGGCCCATAATTTTTAAATATGTCAACTAAAAGCCCTGTAGACGCTGATGAGGAAAACATTTTTATTATAGAAAGTGTAAAAACTTCCACCGCGATATTTAACTTGTCTAAAAGCGGCTTAAACAGCCGCCCAAGTAATTCAAAAAATGAGGATGCCCTCAAAACACCTACGGCGACAACAAGTCCAATAAGCGTCGGCATAATGTCAACAACTATTTTAAGCCCATCCTTTGCCCCTTCAATAAAAGTGTCATAGACATGTATCTTTTTAATGACGCCATACAAAATCATTACTAAAATCATTGCCGGCAATATTGCCGCCGAAATAAAAGACAGCATCTGACTTTCGCTCCTTTCTTTTACGCCCTATTTTTCCCGGACAAATTACTTTGCAGGAAAATCCCGGCATGATACTTTTTTCCGGTCGCGCCGCGAAGCAAGCAGACAGAAAATAAGACCGGCAAGCGTTGAGAACATTGTCGCTATGATGGCCGGCCCGGCAACAGCCGTCGGCGAAGCACTGCCGTAACGGCTTCTGTAGGCAATGATTGTAACCGGAATGAGCTGGAGGGAAGAAATATTCATAACAAGAAAGGTACACATTTCACTGTTTGCAATGCCTTTTTTAAAAGCGGACTCAGGATTTTTAAGGCGGCGCTCATCCTCAAGCTTTGAAAGCTCTGACATGGCATTAAGCCCTGCCGGTGTCGCCGCCCATCCGAGTCCTAAAATATTTGCCGTAAAATTGACAGATATGTAGGAGGCTGCCGGATGATTTTTCGGTATTGCCGGAAAAAGACAATGAATCACCGGCGCCAGCATCCGGTTCATTGTGTCCAAAAGTCCTGCTTTTTCTGCAATCTTAAGCACTCCTGTCCACAACGCAACAATGCCTGCCGAAGCAATGCAAAGCTCCACCGCCTCCGCGGACGCATCCACGAATCCCGATGAAACTTCCTGCATATGCCCCGTGCAGGCACCTGTAATAACGCCTATAAAAATCATTGCCGCCCAAAGATAATTTAACATAAACTGCCGCCTGTCTTTTTTTACAGATATATGCCCTCTGTATGTGCCTTATACATGAATCTCATGTATTTTGACATCCATACGGCACAGGCTGATTATTTATGCTCAACAAGATACTGGTACACATCCCGCTTTGAAATGCCTCTGTCTGCCGCCACAGCCTTCATCGCTTCCTTATGTCCCATACCCTGATTTTCATAGAGCGCCATGTGTTCCTCAATGGACATGGCTTCCCATGACCGGCGCAAAGCCGCGTCAAGCTCATGCTGCGAAACACCTTCCAAAACAAGGACGTACTCACCCTTCGGCTCATTTTCTTTATAATAAGCGGCGGCCTCATCGACCGTCATCTGCCGCGCCGACTCATAGCGCTTTGTCAGCTCCTTGCACACAGTTATCCGACGTCCGGCCGCATATTTTTCCAAAAGTTCAAGCGTTTTTACAAGACGATGGGGCGCCTCGTAAAATATCGTTGTCCGCGTCTCTGTTTCCAGCCGTTTAAGAACAATTTCCTGTTCCTTTTTATCTGTCGGCAAAAAGCCTTCAAAACAAAACCGGCGTGTGGAAAGTCCCGACATCGTCAGCGCCGTAATACAGGCTGCCGGTCCCGGCACTGATGACACTTCAATGCCTGCTTCATAGCAGAACTTGACAAGCTCCTCGCCCGGATCGGAAATGCCAGGTGTCCCCGCATCGCTGACAAGTGCAATATTCACACCCTTTAAAAGCTCGCCCACAAGATAATGCCCCTTGTCAATCTTATTAAACTCATGGTAGCTTGTCATCGGGGTCTTAATTTCAAAATGATTTAACAGCTTGATTGTGTGACGCGTATCCTCCGCCGCAATCAAATCCACATTTTTCAACGTATCGATAATCCTGAAGGTCATATCTTCTAAATTTCCAATCGGTGTCGCACACAAATATAATTTCCCGCTCATCTATTCCTTTGTACTCCTTGTATCGCAAAATTTTATTTATTGTTCAAAAAATTACAAAAAAAGCTTGCATAATGCTGCCAAATCTGATAAGATAATCTCATGCAGAAGTGGCGGAATGGCAGACGCGCTAGATTCAGGTTCTAGTGCTCGCAAGGGCGTGTGGGTTCAACTCCCATCTTCTGCATTATTTTTTTATCCGCGTATTTATAAGGATCATCTTCGACGCCTTATAAATACGCTATTTTTTTATCTTTTTTGAAACAATTTTATAATTATTGATTATAATTTAAAACTTGCTTTTTTACAATATTTTGTCACAAATTCATTCGCTTTTTGAAAAAGCATACATTTCGCGTACAATCTTCCTCAGTTTCAATACCATTGCCGGAGCCACCGAAAGCTCATCGACGCCCATTCTTACAAAGGTTTCTGTCAATTCTGTATCTGCACCCAGCTCACCGCATATGCCAGCCCATTTTCCGGCTTTATGTGCGTTATCGATCGTCATCTGTATCATCTTCAAAATGGCTTTATGATGCGGACGGTAAAACGCATCCAGATTTTCATTTTGACGGTCTACGGCAAGCGTATACTGTGTCAGATCATTTGTTCCGATGCTGAAAAAATCCACCAGTTCTGCAAGCTCATCACTGATCATGACTGCCGCCGGCGTCTCAATCATAATGCCCTGTTCAGGTATTCTGTATGGAATATTTTCCTGTTCCAGTTCCGCCTGTACTTCCGCGACAATTTCTTTAATCTGCATGACTTCTTCCACAGCAGTAATCATAGGATACATGACGGAAAGATTTCCAAAGACGGCTGCGCGCAGCAATGCCCGAAGCTGTGTTTTAAAGATCTCAGGCTGGCTTAGGCAAATGCGGATTGCCCGGTATCCCATCGCCGGATTTTCTTCATTTCCAAGATTAAAATAGGCCGCCTGCTTGTCTGCGCCAATATCCAAAGTCCTTATAATCACTTTCTTTTCCGCCATCATCTGGGCAACCTGCTTATATGCCTGAAATTGTTCATCTTCTGTCGGAAAGTTCTCCTTTCCAAGATATAAAAATTCACTGCGGAATAATCCAATGCCTCCGGCATCATTTTCCAGAGCATATCCTACATCGCCAACGCTGCCTATATTGGCATAAATGTTAATTCTTTTTCCGTCTAAGGTTACATTTTCTTTGCCCTTTAATGTTTGCAATAACAGCGCTTTTTCCTGCTCTGCCTGAATTTTGTTTCTCGTTTTTTGCACCGTTTCTTCAGAAGGCTCCAAAATCAGCGCACCGCCAAATCCATCCACAATCGCGCGTTCACCTGTATGAACTTCTTCCAGATTAACGGCAACGCCAATCAGGGCAGGAATATTCATCATTCTTGCAAGGATTGCCGTATGTGAATTGGAGGAACCATGCACTGTGACGAAAGCAAGAATCTTCTCTTTATCCATTTGTACAGTTTCACTGGGTGTCAGATCGTCTGCAATAATAATAGACGGTTCTGAAAATGAAAAATCCAGCGCTGTATCCCCCGATAAATTTTGCACTAAACGGTTTGAAATATCCCGGACATCGGCAGCCCGCGCTTTCATGTAATCGTCGTTCATTCCTTCAAACATTGCCGAGAAATTGTCTCCTGTGACCGCTGCGGCGTACTCTGCATTGACCTGTTCTGTCCGGATCATATTATAAATAGCTTCCAGATAGTCCTCGTCCTCCAGCATCATCTGATGCACCTCAAAAATTGCGGCGCTTGCTTCGCCCACTTCTTTGACTGCTTTATCATACAATGCCTGTAATTGCGCTCTGCTCTGGGACAATGCCGCTTCCAGCCGTGCGATTTCACAGTCAGCCTCCGCGATTTTCACTCTTTTCACCTGATGGTCTTTATTTTTCAAAACAACGACCGGGCCTTCTGCGATTCCCCTGTAAACGACTTTTCCAAATAATTTCTTCATCATTTTTACGCTTCCCACTTTTCTTTTGTAAGTGATTCTTTATAAGACTATTTTATAAATTGGCTTCAAAAAATGCTTTTACGGCATCAAAGGCTTCATCCTCATCTCCGCCTGAAATCTCTACCGTTACTGTCTGTCCGCACTTAACGCCTAAGCCCATCACTGCCATCAGTTTTGTAGCCTCTGCCCGCTTTCCTTCTTTTTCAAGAACAATCTTACTCTCATATTTTTTTGCTTCCTTGACTAACATGCCTGCCGGTCTTGCGTGGATACCGATTTCATCTTTAATAACATACTCAAACTTTTTCATAATCTCTTTCTCCTGTTCATTGTCTTTTATTTAATATCTTTTATTTATTTTCTTCGTCCAGACAGTTTCCGTTTGTACGGATCACATTTTTGTACCAGTAAAATGATTTTTTTCGGTATCTTTCAAGCGTTCCTGTGCCGTCGTTATTCCGGTCTACATAAATAAAACCATACCGCTTTTCCATTTCTCCGGTTGTAAATGAAACACAGTCAATACAGCCCCAAGGTGTATAACCCATTAAATCAACGCCGTCCAAAAGCACTGCCTTTTTCATTTCTTCAATGTGCGCCTTCAAATAGGCGATTCTGTAATCATCATTAATATTTCCGTCAGCATCCATCTCATCAATGGCGCCAAAGCCGTTTTCTACAATAAAAAGAGGTTTTTGATATCTTTCGTAAAGAAGGTTTAAGGCATATCTCAGACCGATTGGATCAATCTGCCAGCCCCAGTCACTTTTTTGTACATAAGGATTGCTGATACTGCCCGGAAATCCGTCTAAACCATTGCCCTCTGCAATATTGTTTGCTTTGACCGCATTTGTCATATAATAGCTCAGGCCAACGAAATCAACCTTGCCCTGACGTAATATTTCAGCGTCTTCCTTTTCCTGTTTAATGGAAAAGCCTTTGCGTTCCCATTCTCTTAAAATATAAGACGGATACTCGCCTCTTACATGGACATCGCCGAACAGATAACGATCATGCATCGCCAGTGCAGAATACATCACATCCTCCGGATGGCAGGAATATGGATAAAGCGGCACGCAGGCAATCATACATCCAATCTGAAAATCTGGATTTATTTTATGTCCTTCTTTCACAACGATAGCGCTGGCAACCAATTCATGATGAACGACCTGATACATACATTCTTCCGGGTTTTCATCTTCTGTAAAAATAACACCGGAACATGTATAGCCAAACAAAGGATATTTATAATTTTTCTGATTATTGATTTCATTAAAAGTCATCCAGTATTTGACTTTATCCTTATACCGTTCCATCACAGTAAGCGCATATTTTACAAAGAAATCAATCAGTTTTCGATTTTTCCATCCGCCATATTTTTTGACAAGATAGTAAGGCATTTCAAAATGAGATAACGTCACAACCGGCTGGATGCCATATTTTAACAATTCATCAAATAAATCGTCATAAAATTGAAGCCCTGCTTCATTCGGTGTTTCTTCATCCCCTTTCGGGAAGATTCTTGTCCATGCGATAGAAGTACGAAAACATTTGAATCCCATTTCCGCAAATAATTGAATATCTTCTTTATATCTGTGATAAAAATCAACGGCATCATGGTTTGGATAATAATATCCATCTTGGATCCCGTCTGTGATGACACGATCTACGCCATGGGAACCGGCCGTCAGAACATCAACAACACTGACGCCTTTTCCGCCTTCGTTCCATCCGCCTTCAACCTGATGGGCGGCAACAGCGCCGCCCCAAAGAAATGTATCCGGTAATTTATACTCCATATTTATTCCTCCTGACTATTTCTGACAACCATCATCTGTTCCATTGCATTTTTTTCACAATGCGCGCAAACATCAAGGTGCGCCTGTTCTTCCATTTCTGTCACAATACAGATAACGGTTGGATCATAGCCTTTTTCTTTCAGTAACGTCTGATCAAAGGAAACGAGAAGATCTCCTTTTTTTACACAATCACCCTGCTTTACCTTAGGGCTGAAGCCTTCACCATTCAGCTCGACAGTATCAATGCCGATATGGATCAGAAGGGAAACATCATTTGCTGCAAGACCTATGGCATGACCTGTCGGAAAAAGCGCTTCAATCGTTCCGTCAAACGGGGCATAGACATTTCCGTCCTGAGGAATAATTCCGACACCATCGCCCATCTCTTTTGAGGCAAACACTTCATCCTTAACTTCTGATACCGGAACGACCGTTCCTTTGACCGGGCAGGCAATTTCAAAATCATTTGATGCCGCACTGTCTTTATTTTCTTCAATTTTTTCTGCCGGCTGACTTTCGGCAGCTGTCGTATCTGTATTTTCAAATTTAGTCAGGCATGTAAAGACGATACCAAGCACAAAAGCAATCGCAATAGAAATAAGGAAACCAATAAACTGTGTCATATGTCCGGCTTTAAAATAAGCAGGCATTGTTGCAATTCCGGGCATGTTGTATCCCCATGAAACTGCGTTGAACGCACCGCCGACGGCACCGCCGATGGCACCTGCAATACAGCCGCAGATCATAGGTTTCTTTAAACGAAGGTTAACACCGTAAATCGCCGGCTCCGTAATACCAAACCTGTAATTGCAGCTGAAAGGGAAACACCTTTCATATCCTTGTCTTTTGTTTTTAAGAATACACCAAAAGCCGCACCGGCCTGAGAAAAGACGGCAGATGCCTGAAGTCCGGTAAACGTATCATAGCCAAGCGACGCATAATTTCCAACCGTTACCGGCGTAATGCCCCAATGAACACCAAAAATAACGAGCACTTCCCAAAGTCCGCCGACAATAATACCGGCAACAATAGGACTCAGTCCATATAAGTAATTGTAAACGTCACCAATCGCACCGCCGATCGTATTTCCGACAGGACCGAATGCCAGAAGTGTCAGAGGCACCATTATTGTAATTGTAAACATCGGTGAAAACAAATTTCTCACCACAATCGGAAGATATTTGTCAAAAAATTTCTGCACATAGGAAGCAATCCAAATTGAAAGAATAATCGGAATAACCGAAGATGTATAACTTAACAGCTGGACTTTCATTCCGAGAAAATAAACCGGTTCTCCGGCAGCTACCATATTGATGTAATCAGGACATACTAATGCACATGCAATAACAACTGCAACGAATGTATTGACATTGAATTTTTTGGATGCAGTAATTGAAATCAGTACCGGCAAAAACGTAAATGCCGTCCATGAAGTAAAGTTTAAAATCTGATATGTACCGCCCGTTGTATCAATCATATCAAGCGCTACTAAAATACCAAGAATACCTTGCAAAATACCACATGCGGCAAGGGTATATAAAAATGGTGCGAATATACTGGAAATAATATCAATGATGCGATTAAACACGCCGATTTTCTGGCGCGGTGCATCATCCTGAGTTTCATCCACAGTAATCAGCTCCGTCACAAAATTGAAGGCATCTTTCACATGGTTGCCAATAACAACCTGATATTGTCCCCCGGCTTGTACGGTTGTGATCACTCCGGGTATTTTTGTCACCTTGGAAGAATCTACGATCGACTCATCCTTTAAAATAAAACGTAATCTCGTTGCACAATGCGTTACCTTTGTAATGTTTGCATCGCCACCTAATTCTTTTACAAGTTCTCTTGCGGTAATCCGATAATCTATCGCCATAATCATTGCTCCTTTCGCTTTCTAGCACCGGTTGCTATCTGATTCTAATTATATCTTATCTTTAAAAAAATGCTATAGATTTGGAGCTTTCAGGCATATGTGCATACGATAGAAAATTGTTTCAGACTTGAAACAGGGTGTATTTTATCAGATTCATCTTTTAATAGATCCGTCTTCCAAGCGTTTCCAGTAAATATATCACCGGAACCTGTGTCGTAATATTATACTCATTTTGAACAAGACGTCTTCTAATATAATAGGTCAGATGAAGATCCGATATTTTTGCCAGCGTACATGCTTCTTTATTCGTAATACTCAGCAATTTGCAATTATGCTGCCGAAAACGCTCGGCTTGTTTAATCACCTGTTCTGTTTCACCGGATTCTGATAAGGCAATGACAAGTGCCGATTCCATGTCATGTCCGATAGGGTAATAAGGATCTTCAATATACTGGCTGAATTTTCCGAGATTTGAAAAATAGCGCGCGCCGTATTTGCCGAGAATACCGGATGTACCAATGCCGATAAATATCAGCTGCTTTGCAACGGCAATCGCTTCTGCAGTTTTTTGAAGCAGCAGCTCGTATTCCGACGAAGTCACCATATGGAAAAAGCGCATAATTTCATCAATGCCGTCATCATTGTGTTTTACATTGTTTTGAACCTTTTCTTCTTTGAGGTAAATTTTAAGCTGTGCCTTAAATTCAGCATATCCATCACAGCCATTTTTTTTGCAAAATCGGACAATCGTTGATGTGGATACATGCACGGCATCTGCCAATTCACGGATCGTCATATATTTGACTTCGTTTTTATGGCTCAATACATATTTATAAACAATTAATTCTAAATCGTTGAATGATTGGACTGTTTCGTAATTAAACATTGATTCATCCCTTTCCTTCCGGGTGGTGCAAGTGGCAAAAATATTGGCAAGTAGCTTGTTTTCATTTACTATACCTGTAATGCCGCCATGTGTCAAGAAGTCCTTGAATGCCTGATAATTCTCTTTAACTTTATGAATATTTCATGAATATTACGGTTTTTTTCAATTTCTTCTTTATTAATTTCCGATTATGGACTATTATATGTTAGAGTCGGTACAATTACTTTTGGATAAAACTTTTTTGAAAGGAAACAAATCATGAAATCTGAATATAAACTTATCGAAAATCTTTCTAAAGCGCAGTTTAACGGTTTTGCCAAGAGTCCCGCCGTAAAGTCTCACTTTCTTGGCTCTTATGAATGGGGCGAAGTCACAAATAAAACCGGAAGCTGGAAGCCTTATTATATTGGCGTTGCTAAAAATGATACACTCATAGCGACGGCGCTGCTGCTGCAAAAACCGCTGCTGCTCGGCTATTCCTATTTTTATATCCCGCGCGGCTTTTCAATGGATTACCATAACATTGAAGATGTTAAAGCCGTCACGCGCTGCATTCACAAATTCTGCAAAAAGCACCGCGCGATTTACTTTAAAATTGACCCTGACATTAAGCTGCATACCATTGATATTGACGGCAATGTCATTGACGGTGAAGATAACACCGCACTTTCAGAGGCTCTCAGGGCAATAGGCTATAACCAAAAACCGCTCAATTACTTTTTTGAAAGTGAGCAGCCCCGCTTTACATTCAGAATACCTCTGACAAATACTCTCGAAGCTATTGAAGCAGGCTACAGCCGCACAACAAAGGCGAGAATTAAGCACGCCCGCAATAACGGTGTTGAAGTGACCATCGGCACAAAGGACGATATTAAGGAATTTTGCAGATTGATGGCGATGACAGAAAAGCGTCAGGACTTTTTCTCCCACGACAAAGATTATTATGAATCTTTTTATGATATTTTTTCCGAAAATGATATGGTCACACTCTATCTCGGAAAAATCAATATTCCAAAGCTGATTGATAATCTTACCGCCGACCAAAAAAAGCTTGAAGATGAGCTTGATTCATTAAAAGATGCCACAAGCAAAAAGGCAGTCAACCGCTGCAAGGAAATCCATAAAAAAATGGATGCCCTCAAAAAGCAGCTCGACGGACTTTCAGACAAACCGAAGACAGAGGTTATTGTATCTGCTTATCTGACAGTGAATTACGATGATAAGGCGTGGGCGCTTTATGCCGCCAATGATATGGATTACGGCAAATTTTACGCCAACTACGCCGTCTATGAGCGCCAGATCCGCGATGCTAAAGAAAAACAGCTGAAAGTATTTGACGTTTTCGGAACAATCGGAAAAACCGACAGTGACAGCCGTCTTTCGGGCCTCTACGAATTTAAAAAGAAATGGGGCGGCGAATTTACAGAATTTATCGGTGAATATGATTACATAGAAAATAAAGTGATGTACTGGTTTTATAAAACATTCATTCCGTTTTATCATAAATTAGTCAACAGAAAGCTTAGAAAGAAGGTACAGGAATATGAAGGATAAAGAATTTATCGGTGTTGTCCTCGGCGGCGATATGAACAGCTATGCCGTTGCCCGCGCTTTTTATGAGGCTTATGAAATTAAAACGGTGATTTTGGGACAAAACCCAATCTTCCCGACAGCTTACAGCCACATTGCCGAAGGGCATTATTATAAAAATCTTCTTGAGGATGATGTGCTCATTCAGGCGCTTCAAGATGTTCTCGCAATCTATCCTGACAAGAAGAAAATCCTTTTCGGCAATACAGACTACTATGTGCGCCATATTATTCACAATCGCGCCCGCATTGAGGCACTGAGCGACACATTTATTATTCCGATCGTCAGCGAAGAAAAGTTTGACCAGCTTTTCAGCAAAAGTACTTTCTATGAGCTTTGTGAAAAACACGGTCTTGATTATCCGAAATGCACTGTTTTCGATTTTTCAAAAGATGACATTGACACATTTAAAATGCCGTTTGAATATCCGGTCTTTATTAAACCGTCCGACAGTGTTGTCTACGCAAAATATAATTTTGAAAACAAACAAAAGGGCTATAAAATTGATAATGACGAACAATTCCGAAATGTTTTAAAGACAGTGAAAGCTTCCGGCTTTGACGATATTTTTGTCGTTCAGGAATACATTGAAGGCAGCGATGATTCCATGTTTGTATACAGCGCCTATGTCAACAGCAGTCACAAGGTTGTTGCCATCACCGGCGGTAAGATTCTCATGCACGACCGCACGCCTGAGTTAATCGGCAACTACAATGCCATCACAAATGCCTGCGACAAAGAAGTATGCCGCAAGCTTAAGGATTTTCTCGAAAAAATTGATTTTACAGGCATCTGCCATTTTGATATCCAGTATGACAAGCGCCGAGGCGGCTACGTTGTCTTTGAAATGAATATCCGTCAGGGCAGAAGCAACTACTATACTGCCGCCAGCGGTGTCAATATGCCGCAGCTGATTGTTGAAGATTATATTTACGGACATGACACAGACTTTTTCATCTCCGAAAAAGAATTTACAGTCAGTGTTGTGCCAAAATGTATGCTGAAATATGCGCTGAAACAGAGCCATACAAAGCCGTATGAAATCAAAAATTTCTACCGCTTCGGCCTCGCCCCGTACGACCGCGGTCTGAAACGCTATCTCTATCAGGCAATGTGGGACTACCGCACAATGAAAAACCATTTGAAATATAACATCTAAAAAGGGTGCGCACAAGGCGCACCTTTTTATCATTCAGCATGCATCGTTTTCATCAATACACAGCGGCAGCGGAAACCAGTTTTTATAACGAAGGCCGCCGTCAAGACCATAGCTTCTATAATTGACGGCGGCTGAAAATAATGCTTCTTCTGCTTCAAGAAGCCCGATAGCCACGTCCCTTTCACAGTCACCGGCATTCATTTTTTCTGCGCCCATACTTTCTGTCCAAGTCTTTACATCGCCGTCGCGCACAACAAGTTTACATAATTCTATGTTGCCGTCATATTTCTTTATACGAAGCATCAAACTTCCTTCTTCAAGAGATTCAATGCTGTTTTTCACACACATCAATGCTTCGATAATTTTTCCAAAATTTAAGATATGCCAATTGTGGCGCATCACCGGTGAGAAACTCTCACAATATTTTCCCAAAACTTCACAAGCTGCCGTATCATACGGCGGCACGCAGATTGTAAGTGACGTGAGTTTTTGCTGCAAAAACCATGCCGCAAGCACAGCCGGAAAATCTGAAATTTCCAAAAATCCCCACTCCCCTATACATTGTCCGCACAAATCTGTAATATAACCTGCAAAATGACCGTTCTTCAAAACAGCATACGGTATACTGTGCCACGAACACAGCACTTTGAAAAACTGTCGGTCATCGCCTCTGTCGGTATAGACCGGACGTTTTTCATAAAGTGCACGGATTTCGGAAATATATGTGCTGTGCTCATCCTCCACCCGCTCAAAGCTTATCGCATCATGGCCGCCCTTGTACTGATGGCTGAAATTTTCCGGTATAAAGCTGTATTTTGCGGCTGCCTCCGTCGGTTGGAAGCCGAAATACTGATATCGGTTTTTCTTTCCTCCGAGAACAAGCGCGTCATAGCCGCCGTGTTTTGCCGCATCATAGGCCATTGCCATCAGCTGTTTCATATAGCCCCTGCCTCTCGCATATTTATGAACGCTGACAGAACCGATATGTCCAATCTTCAGGCGCTGCCCTCCGGTCACATGTTCTGTCGGAAAAAGTCCGACAACAGCCTTAATTTTCCCGTCCTCTTTCGCAAGAAAATGGCAGGCAGACGTATCTGAATCGTCCGCATACAGCTTTGGCAGCAATATCTTAAAATCATGAGGCTGCCCTGTCTGACTGAATACCATATTAATAAAATCAATTATATCTTCTCTGTCGGAAGCTTTTCCCGTACAAAACTCTGTCATAGCAAAATCCTCTTTCCCGTTCAAAATTATTTTTTACTTTAATTTAAAAGTCACCTTTACAGGCTGATGATCCGAATAAGCAAACTCTGTATTAATGACCTCGCCGACAGCTTCGACATTGTCTGAAACAACAAAGCCGTCTACTGTCACTGTATAGCCGTAACCTTTTTCATAAGTCACATCAGCACCGCGGCAGCTTGGCACCTCCGACGCATTTTCAGGAATGACAAATGAAAAACCTTCTGCCAAATGGCTGTCATCAAGCTGATATACCCAATCCGGTATCTGCTGCTGGGATTCAAATGTTTCTATCGTTCCTGCAATATCATGGTTCCAGTCGCCGCCGGCAACAACATAATTGCCTTTGGCATATTCTTCCGCAAAAACACCGTTTAACATTTCAAGCTGTTTTTTACGCATCTCGCCGCCTTTGTCATAAGCCGACATATGCAGTGAAATAAGCACAAGCTCTTTGCCATTGTCCACCGGCACACGGCTTACTGTAAAACAGCGGTCAAGGTCGAAAAACTTATCGACAAAGCTTGTAGATACCGGAAACTGACGCCGCATATTTTCCTTCAAATGGTATTTGCTCAAAGTCACAATACCGCTCTCAACACTGCCGTGAGGCTGTGTCAGCGGATAAAATAAATAAACGGAATGAAATGCGGACGTATAAACACTGCCGTAATCCGGCATTGCCTCACAAATCATCTCATACTGATTGACGTCATAGCTTCTCGTCGCCTTTTTATCCACTTCCTCAATCATATAAAAATCACTGTCAAGCGCAGCCATCGTCTGAATTGCGCCCTCTGTATTTTTACGGGCATTTTCCTCACTGAAGGCTCTCGCCTCTGTGCCTGCCGTCTTCGTTCCGTCCTTCATCACGCCCGTATCCATAAAAAATGTAAATTCCGGCTCATATGCCCCAAAGCCGATATTGTAAGTGACCGCACTGTATTCTTCCCCGGTCTTAAGCGTTTCCTCACGGTTATTTTCCGTCTTAATTTCTGTAAAATCGTCAATTCTTTTATAATTGACCTGCAAATAAATGACATAGCCAACGACAACAAGTAACAGCGCCGCAATGATACCGAGCACTGTCCTCAATACTATTTTTAGTTTCTTGTTCATACCTTAATCCTCCTGTAATAAATAATAAAAGCCACTGACGTAATGATCCATGTCAGCGGAAAGCAGAGCATCACCGCCCTTGTATCATGCCATACCGGAACAACAAAAGCAATCCATGCAATACGCATGACACAGACGCCCACACATGTAATAATCATCGGTACAAAAGCATTGCCCATCCCCCGGATGGCCCCCGACAATATTTCTGTACAGACATATGTAAAATAAAACGGCATAAGAAAACGTACCATAAAAACGCCTTCATCAACAACATTTGCATCCGGCGTAAACAGTCTGAATATATAACCGGCAAGCAAAATAAGAACGCCGCTTAATACAATGGCAATCCCCATACACATTGCCAAAGATACCCGCACACTTTTGTGTACACGCTCATACTTTTGCGCGCCGAAATTCTGTCCGACAAAGGTTGTGACTGCCACCCCGAATGCCGCCAGCACCATCCAGAAAATACCGTCCATTTTTTCAAACACCGTCCATGCAGCCACCGTATTTGTGCCGAACGTATTAATACTCGTCTGAACGACAATATTGGCTGCATTGTACATGACAGACTGCATTCCGGCAGGTATGCCGATACGGATAATCTTTGGAAGTATCTGACCGTCAAACCGGATTTCCCGGATATTGACCTTATAAGAACCGTCACTTCTCAAAAGTACAAGACAGACAAGCACTGCGCTGACAGCCTGCGACGTAATTGTCGCGATTCCCGCGCCGACAACGCCCCATTTGAAAACAACGACAAATAAAAGGTCGAGTATAATATTGATCAGGCATGCCGTCATAAGAAAATACAGAGGTCTTTTTGAATCGCCGACGGCTCTTAATATCCCTGTCCCGATATTATAAATAGCGGACGGAACCATTCCGAGAAAATAAATCCGTATGTACGTAACGGAATAGCCCATAATCTCCTCCGGTGTCTGCATCAGCTCAAGCAGCGGCCGGGCTGTGATAATGCCCGCAAGCATAAGAATAAGACCGCCCACAATCGCAAGCATCACTGCCGTGTGCACACTCTTTTTCACATGCTCATCTTCACCGGCACCGTAAAACTGGGAAATAACAACCGTCGCACCTGATGCCACGCCGACAAAAAAACCGACAAGTAAATTGATAAGTACACTTGTCGTTCCACCGACGGCTGCAAGCGCCTCCTTACCGACAAAATTGCCGACAATCATCGCATCCGCCATATTATAAAGCTGTTGAAAAAGACTGCCGAGCATAATCGGAAAAAAGAAAAATAAGAGCTGCTTCCATATCACGCCCTCCGTAATTTCATTGCGCACTTCTGTGTGCTTTCTCCCCATCACAAAGCCTCCTTTCAATGTAAGATAAATTCTAGCAGACAAGCTATATTTCGTCAATCCATGACAGCAAAAATGCCCGATTTGTAAAATGCCCGATTTGAGTGTCGCAATTTGCACAAAAACTTTTTTGAATTTTTTTCATCTTTGTGAACACTTTTTTTAAGTGCTATGCTATTATAATAGGCGTAACCCCCCCAATACATTATATAGTTTTTTGTTACACCCCATAAAACAAAAAATACCTTCTCCAAGAAAAGGCAGCGTTCGGTAGCTGCCTTTTTCCTTTTACAAAAACAACGGCAGGAACAGGCGTTCCTGCCATTATCTTTTTATTTCATATAAACTCTTGCCTCATAAGGCTTTAATTTAAGCGTATGCTCCAGCGCCCCTGAGTTTACATAATTCCCAATCAAAAGATTGTCACAGCCGGCAAATTTCTCCGGTATTTCAGCCTTTGCCGCCGCATCACTGTAATTACAGATGACTAAAAGCTGATGACCGTCAAGACTTCTCTCAAACATAAATACTTGTTCATCATCCGGCATTAAAAGCTTATAACTGCCATATACAATAATATCATTTTCTTTTCTCAGGCGAATCAGTTTTCTGTAATAATTAAAAACAGAATCCTCATCATCAAGCTGGGCCGCCGCATTAATTTCTTTATAATTCGGATTCACCTTAAGCCACGGTGTCCCCGATGTAAATCCGCCGTTTGCGCTGTCATCCCATTGCATCGGTGTTCTCGCATTATCTCTGCCGATAAATTTCACACAGTCCATAAAACGCTCATGAGACATTTTGCCGCCGCCTACAAGATCATTATAGGCATTGATAATTTCAATATCCTCATAATCACTCATATCTTCAAAATAAGCATTGGTCATGCCAAGCTCCTCACCCTGATAAATATAAGGTGTTCCCTGCATCATATGAAGGCTTGTCGCAAGCATTTTCGCCGATTCTGCACGGTATTCCTTATCATTGCCATAGCGTGAAACGGCGCGCGGCTGATCGTGGTTGTCCCAGTAAAGGCTGTTCCACGCCTCACCGGCAAGCTCTGTCTGCCATTTTGAAAAAATTCGTTTAATATCTGCAAGTGATGTCCGCTTATCTGTCCATTTTCCGAAAGGCCCATCATTATTAACTTCATTAAGTTCAAACTGAAATACCATATTCAGCTCGCCTGCCTGCTCTCCGGCATAACGTTTTGCTTCCTCAATTGTCACACCGGCTGTCTCTCCGACAGTAATCAGATCATATTTTGACAAAACCTCACGGTTCATTTCCTGCAAATATTCATGGACATGCGGACCGTGACAAAACGGTGACGGTTTTCCGTCCTCGCAGTCCGGCAGTCCCGGCGCTTTTGAAATAAAGCTGATAACGTCCATTCTGAAGCCATCAATGCCCTTATCACACCACCATGACATCATATCAAAAACTTCCTTGCGAAGGGCAGGATTATCCCAGTTTAAATCCGGCTGCTTCTTTGAAAACAAGTGCAAATAGTACATATCTGTTGTTTCATCATATTCCCACGCCGGTCCTGAAAATATGGAGCCCCAGTTATTTGGCAGACTGCCGTCTTTCTTTCCCTCACGCCATATGTAATAATCTCTGTACGGATTGTCCTTTGATTTTTTACTTTCCACAAACCATGAATGTTCGTCAGAAGAATGATTGACAACAAGATCCATCATAATTTTAATGCCCCGCTTATGCGCTTCGCAAAGCATCTCGTCAAAATCCGCCATCGTTCCGAATTCTTTCATAATGCCGCGGTAATTGCTTATATCATAACCATTGTCATCATTTGGCGATTCATAAACCGGTGACAGCCATATGACATCAATACCAAGTCTTTGTAAATAATCGAGCTTGCTTATAATACCCCGGATATCACCGACACCGTCGCCGTTGCTGTCACAAAAACTTCTCGGATAAATCTGATAAACAACACTTTCCTTCCACCATGCTCTTTTCATACGTTTGTCTCCTTTCACAATAGGTCTTTACTTTTTATCAATAGTATAATAACATGATATCAGGAGATTTTCTTATAAAAACCGATACAAAACTAACACAAAAATTGTATTTTTCGGCATATACAATGATTAAAGGAGCATCTTATGAACATCGAAGAAACTAAAATATCCCAATACAAGGAGCCTGTGACACACCGGGAAGGTCTCATTCCGATGACTTATCATTTCGTGGATTATGAGAAAAATACGACAGGTTTTCCGATGCACTGGCACGAGGAGTTTGAAATCGGTCTTGTCACCTCAGGTGACGGTACATACCGTATTAACGGCGCCGATTATCACATATCCGGGAAAGATTTGATGATTATATCGCCAAAAACGCTGCATTCCGGCGGCACAGGCAATCAGACGATGTCCACCGACAGCTTTGTTTTTCATCTCGGATTTTTGTGTTCAATCATCCCTGACAGCACAACGATCAATTATTTTAATCCGATTATCAATGGCAAAATCTTATTTAAGCCTGTGATTTCACCGTCACATCCCGGCCATGCCGAGCTTTTGGACTGTTTTTTGCAGCTCAAGGAATGTCACCGGGCAAAGCCTCTTTATTATGAATTTAAGCTTAAAGAACTGCTTCTGCATTTTTTTTATCTGCTTTTTAAATATCGCTGTATTACCGAGCAGAAAAAGCCGAGTGTCATTCACGAAAATGAAGAAAAAACAAGAATGATCCTTGCTTATCTTGCAGAGCATTTTGACGAAGAAATTACAATTGAGCAGCTTGCGGATATGGCCGGATTTTCCGCCTGCCACTTTATGAATACTTTTAAAAAGTACGTCGGTATTCCATGCAATAAGTATATTAATCATTTAAGACTTGATAATGCGGCAAAACGTCTGACTGAGACAAATGATTCTATTATGAATATTGCCACATCCGTCGGCTATAATAACGTCTCCTACTTTAACCGGGCATTTAAAAGCTACTTCGGCACAACACCGAAAGATTACCGCGGTGCAAACTGGTACCTTTAATATATCAAAATCTGGCGGTTTCAAAGATGACAGTTTTAGTTTATGATGATACTAGTTCAAAATATTGGAGGGTTACAAATGAATAAGACACATTCGATTGAAAAAACGCGTATTGACGCGCGGCACATGGCTGTCTCAGCACTCGGCATGGCGCTTGTATGTCTGCTGACAATGGTTGTCCACATTCCGCTTCCGGCGGAGGGCTATGCCCACTTAGGCAACTTCCCGATTTTTCTTTTCGCCGCTTTTTTCGGACCTTTTACAGGTTTTCTTGCCGGTGGTGTCGGTTCTGCCATGGCCGATATTTTATCAGGCTTTGGCCACTGGGCACTGCCGACGCTCATCATTAAAGGCATGATGGGTGTGCTCATCGGACTGATCGCCAAAAATAAGCAATGTACGATTAAAATGGGGTCTGCAAGAACTTTCCTTGCCTGTTTTGCCGGCCTCATTGAAATGATTGTCGGCTATACCATTGCCGGCGCAATCATGAGCGGCAATATCATTACCGGCATCGCCGCCATTCCCGGTTATATCGGCGAAGGCGTTCTTGGCATCCTGCTGTTTTATATCGCAGGCGGCGCTCTTAACGCTTCCGGCATTTTAAAAATTTTTAAAGACTAATTTTTACCGAAACGAGGTTTACTTCATGACAACGCAATCTGAACATAATCATCAGAAAAAAATTGCTGTAATTAATGATTTTTCAGGTTTTGGCCGCTGCTCTCTGGCAGTGGCTTTACCTGTGATTTCGGCGCTGAAAGTTCAGTGCTGTCCTGTACCGACATCTATTTTTTCAAATCATACCGGCTTTCCGTCTTACTTTTTTGACGATTATACAGAAAAAATGCCGGCATACATCGCCCAGTGGAAAAAGCTCGGTCTTTCCTTTAACGGTATTGCCAGCGGCTTTTTAGGCTCAAAGGCGCAGATTGAAATTGTCACAGATTTTTTCCGCGACTTTAAAACCGATGACAATATCATTATTGTCGATCCTGTCATGGGCGATTACGGCAAACCGTACAAAACATATACAGACGAAATGTGCGCCGAGATGAAAAAGCTGATCCGATTTGCCGACATTATTACACCAAACCTGACAGAAGCCTGTATTTTAACAGATACACCGTTTACCGAAAATATGAAACGCCGGGATATCTTTAAAATGGGAGAGGCATTGCTTCTTTCCGGTCCTTCAAAAGTTGTCATCAGCGGTATTGTCGAAGGCAGCTTTATCACAAACTTTTGTTTTGAAAAAGGACAGACGCCAAAAATCCACCGTACAAAAAAAGTCGGCACCCAGCGCTCCGGCACCGGCGATATTTTTTCATCCATTATCGCTGCCGATGCCATCAACGATATTCCGTTTGAACAATCCGTCAAAAAGGCTGCCGAATTTATAAAAAAAATGTCTTTTAAAATCAATTGAGCTTAATATCCCTCTGACAGACGGCGTCTGCTTTGAGGAAGTACTTCACACATTGCATTAAGGAGGCAATACAATGACCATTTTATACAAAGTTCACAACAATCTTTATGTCAACCTTACAAACAAATGTCCATGCGCATGCACCTTCTGCCTGCGTCAGACAAGAGATGCCATGGATAATTCCGGCCCACTTTGGCTTTCTCACGAGCCGACAGCCGCCGAAGTGATTACTGAATTTAAACATTTTAACTTATCTGAGTTTGATGAAATTGTTTTCTGTGGTTTCGGTGAACCGACGGAAGCGCTGCCTGTACTTCTTGAAGTTGCATCTTATTTAAAAGCGCATTACCCAAACCCGCTGCGTATCAACACAAACGGACTTGGCAAT
The DNA here is from genome assembly GCA_900557175.1 of uncultured Eubacteriales bacterium. GTDB lineage: Bacteria > Bacillota > Clostridia > Lachnospirales > Lachnospiraceae > Scybalocola_A. The sequence goes on along the minus strand of USSL01000003.1, from coordinate 1,164 downwards.
TTAATCCACGGCAAAAATATTGCACCGCTCTTTAAAGGCCTGATTGATACGATATCAATCAGTTTAAATACGCCTGACGCCGATGAATACCATAAGCTTGTCCGCAGCAAATTCGGCGCACAATCATTTCAGTCAATGCTTGATTTTGCAAAGGAATGTACGAAATATATTCCAAACGTTGTAATGACAACTGTAGAAACGACAATTACTAAAGATGAGGAAGCCCAGTGTGCCAAAATATGTGACACGCTCGGCGTAAAATACAGAATCCGCCCATGGGAAGATTAAAAATCATTTTGGGGCAGGCTCACCGCCTGCCCCATTTTTCTATACTTTTTTCTTTTCACTTTTTGACGGAAGCTGTGCTAAAATAATCGCTGCAAACATAAGCACGCATCCAAAAATTTCTTTAACTGTCAATGTCTGATGAAGAATCACCCATCCTGCAAGTACTGAAAATACGGATTCAAGACTCAAAACAAGCGAAGCCACTGTCGGATCGGTGTCCTTTTGAGCTACAACCTGAAGTGTATAGGCAACACCACAGGATAGCACACCGGCATAAAGCACTGGGAGCCATGCCGCTGTAAGGTCAGCAAATGCCGGCTTCTCAATAATCAGTGTCGGCACAAGTAAAATCACGCCTGCCGTAAAAAACTGGACACATGACATCTTCACCGGATCTGTCTGCGGCGAAAAGTGATCAATCAATAAAATGTGGATAGAAAATCCGAACGCGCATATAAGGACAAGCAAGTCACCCTGACTGAGGCTTAAAGTGCCTGACATGCAAAGCAGATAAAGACCGATGACAGCGATCACAACGCTGATCCATATTTTAATGCCAACCTTTCTTTTAAGGAAAATCCCTAAAAGCGGCACAATGATGATATACATCGCTGTAATAAATCCGGCTTTGCCGACAGTCGTATATTTAATACCAAACTGCTGCAATGTTGCCGCCACGCAGAGCGCAATACCGCAGAGTATGCCGCCGATGATCATCATCTTCTTACTCTTTGCATCCATCTTCTCTTTCTTTCCGGTACTCTTTTCTTTCATCTTATCCAAAAAGAAAATACACGGAATAAGTACCGTACCTCCGATAAGCATACGGACACAATTAAATGTATTCGGTCCGACATACTTCATGCCTTCACTTTG
>USSL01000002.1 GCA_900557175.1 uncultured Eubacteriales bacterium | reverse complement strand
GTACCATGTTCTTTCACCGATCCCGATCTATCCTTTAAAAGACGTCCGGCACATTCAATATACTTATCACAATAGTCTAACTGAATCGGCCATACATGATGGCCGCCGTAAACAGCCGTCACACCGGCCGCACTTTTCTTTAACTTCACCATAGATTCCACGAAAGTATGAATATTCGATGAACAGTCAAAGTTCAGCATAATACCCATTGTGCAAAGCATATCACCCGAAAAAAGCTGACCGCGCTTCTCATCTATAAAAACAGCGCTGCCCTGCGTATGTCCGGGAACAGCAATCACTCTGAGGCATCTTTCGCCCAAATCAATGACCTGTCCATCTTCAATATAAGATACGTTAAAGTCTTTTGGCAGCCGTATCAGTGCATCTGCTGTTTTTTATCAACCGCAGCGCCGGTCTCCGCAATAAATGACGGGATTGATACAGCCCTGTAGTCTTCAGACATATGCTCACACATTAAAGCTTCATCCCCGCGCATGATATATGCCGTGTCAAACTGGCCATTGGCGCCTGTGTGATCCAAATGACCGTGAGTATTTAGAACAATAACCGGCTTATCTGTCAGCGCCCGCACAGTTTCAAAAAGTCCCGCAAATCCCATGCCGGTATCAATCAGCGCCGCCCGCGCACTGCCTTCCACAAGATACATATAGTCATGAAAAAAATCTTCAATATGCCACGTATGCGCGTCAATGGCATGGACTGTATAAAATGACATCCCTATCATCCTTCCTTTATCAAACCGGAGTTTCGTGAATTTCCGTCATTCTCAAAACCAAAATTCCTTAAATTTCTGTCATTCCCCAAACCAAAGTTTTATGGAATCCCTGTCAGCCTCTGTATAAACCGCCTCATCGTAGCGTACCGGTATCACATCGTATTTTTCACAAAGACGCAGTGTATCTTTTGACGCAACAAAGTCCATATCGCGTTTTCTTCCGTCGACAATTTTTTCTGTCGGGTTATCTTTATTTCCCGTAAGATACATATCTTCAAGCGGCATTGCCGGATGTGTCAGGTAAAAATACTGTCCGTCAGAAATTTCTGCAAGCACCTGCTCAAAAAGACCGTCTGACGATGATATATCATCAATATGGGGAAGTACCCGGTAAAAATACCGATGATCGATAAGACCTTTTTCCTTAATCCACAGGCTCATGGCATCAGCAAGGCCGTCAAAAGCAATCTCCGGAAACATATGTGTGTCCGCATAACACACATTAAACCCAAGCGCTATCAGCCGATCAAGCTGGGCATTCCACTCGGCATGGATCATATCAATATCAACACCGGCCCCGGCGCTTGCAGCCGGTTCGGCATGAAAAAATCCGCGGTCATCTGTCATTGCCGATACGGCAAGGGCCGGATTGACCGGCCCCCATTTGACATTATCCCATTCCGCATTCATTGTAAAATGCATTCCAAAGCAAATATGCTTTTTATTTTTAAGCATCTCGGCTGCCTCTGCAATAGAAGCCCCCGGCGCCATCAGTGAAATATTTTTGACAAAACCGGCATCCGCCGCCTTTAAAATCGCCGCATTGGCGCCCCGGCCCGATCCGGCGTCATCACTTCTCGTAATCAAGCGTATCATCATTACACCTCTGCTTCAAAACCGTCATAGGCTGTCAAAAAGCCTTCTTCTTTGCCTCTCGCCTCGATTTCCTCATGGGAAGCGCGCCCATTATGAGAAAAATGCGTCAAAATAAATGTTGTATTTTCATCGGCACATCCCATCGCAAGAAGCTTCTCTTTTGTTTTCACATCCCCGGCAAAGCCCATATGGCTTTGGCAGTCCGGACCGAAAACAGTTGTACAGTCAAGGCTCACCATGTCAAAGCGGCGGTCTTTAATATACATCCATGTCTCCTCCGGAAACCACGCTGTATCATTGCCGTAAAGAAGTGTCCTGCCATCCTTATCCTCAATCATATAAATGTAACACTTTTCATCTGCCATATGCTTTGCAAGCAGCGGTGTCACCACATAATCAAGCACCTTAAACGGCTCAAATTCACGGACCGTCCTATAAACAAGGCGCTCACTTAAGTTTTGGGCATCATCTTCAAGCTTTAAGATGATATCAAGCTTTTCTTTGCCGCCCGGCGTGCCGTAAAGCGTCACCGGCGCCTCCATGCCATGCGCATATGGCTCGCCGGCCGGCATTAATCAGATCCGAAACATACAGATGGTCATTATGCGAATGTGTAATCAGCACATGCCGGATATTTTCAAGGGGCACATGCTGTTCGAGCACATGCATATATGTATCTGAACAAAAATCAATTAAAAGCCGGTCATCGATGATTGCCTGAGAGCGTGTTCTTATATTTTTTCCGCCAAGTACTCTTGCGCGTTCACACGCCTCACAGCGGCAAAACAGCGCCGGCCAGCCTTCCGCTGCTGCTGTTCCGAGATATTTAAGTCTCATATTTTAAGTCTCCTTTAAGCCTCAAAAGGCAGCACTTGATTTTTCTTTGCAGATTCAAAAATACATTCCATAAGGCGGAGCACTCTTAAAACTTCTTCATTTTTAATAAGCTGCTCTGCTTCGCCGCTCATCACAGCCATAAGATTTCTGTAATGATCTCTGATATCGCTGTGTGCAATCGGCAGTGGCTGCGTCTTAATTGTATCCTCTGTTCTCGGAGCCATTGTCTTTGTAAGACCTGCCGCTGTCTTTACCGGCACGGCGTCATTCTTATCCCAGTCTGTAATGCAGACAGCCTCGCCGCTTAAATCCCAGTCCTTAATGATTGCAGAACCGTCTCGGCCGAGCACATACCATCTCGGCAGATTAATAAAGTTACTTGTACCGACCTCAACCACGAAAAGCACACCGTTTTCAAACTGAAGATTTACTGTAAAACCATCATCCACAAGCTCGTTCGTCACATGTGTCTCTGTCGCATAAACCGTCTTAATCTTTCCCGGAATCATCTGAAGTGCCTGATCTAAAAGATGAACACCCCAGTCAAGTACCATGCCGCCGCCGTGCTCAACTGTACCTCTCCAGTCGCCCGGAATACCTCTTGAACCGTGAACACGGGATTCTATTTTAAACACAGGGCCGAGCATATCGGCATCGAGAATATTTCTCACTGTAAGATAATCCTCATCCCAACGTCTGTTCTGATGCACAAAAAGCTTTGTACTTTTCTGCGCAGCCATCATTTCCTCAAAATCGGCTGAAGCCATTGTAGCAGGCTTTTCGCAAAGTACATATTTTCCCGCATTAAGCGTTTTAATCACAACTTCCTTGTGCACATCATTCGGTGTCGCACAGAGTACAAGGTCAATTTCATCATCGGCAAGCACTGCCTCAAGACTGTCATAAGCGACAAGACCAAGTTCACGCGCATAGTTCTGACGCGCCTCGTTAATATCATAAACACCTTTTACACTCAGATGCTCGATTGTCTCTGTAAGTTCGCGATGCCAGTTGCCCATACCGCCGAAGCCGACAATCGCCATTTTAAATTCTCTGTCCATTGTGAAATCCTCCTGAAAATCCAGTTGTATTTTATGCCCAGTACATTTCTCCGATATTTTCAAACATCAGCACTTCTTTTAATGCTTCGATTGTCTTTGTAAGACCTTCATTCTGACTCATCAGACCATCCTCATGCTCAATGCTTATCGCATAGTCATAGCCTGCAAGGCGAAGTTCCGAAATAATCGCCTTCCAGTAAGATACATCGTGACCGTAGCCTACCGAGCGGAATGTCCATGAGCGGTTAATAATATCGCCGTAATTTGTTGTATCAAGCACACCGTTGATTGCTGTATTGTATTTATCCATATAAGTATCTTTTGCATGGAAATGGAAAATAGCACCGGCCTTTCCAAGCTCTCTGATGCAGGCAACCGGATCCATCTGCTGCCAGATTAAATGGCTTGGATCAAAGTTTGCACCGATTTCAGGACCGACAGCTTCTCTTAAGCGAAGCAGACCTTTTGTATTGTATACACAAAAACCCGGATGCAGCTCAAGGGCAATTTTATGAACGTTGTGCGCTTTCGCAAACGCAGCTTTCTCTTTCCAGTAAGGAATAAGCACTTCATTCCACTGCCACTCAAGAATTTCCGCGAAATCCTCCGGCCATGCACAAGTTACCCAGTTTGGTTTCTCAGCATTCGGGCCGTCGCCCGGACAGCCTGAAAATGTATTGACAATCGGAACATTTAATTTCTCGGCAAGTAAAATCGCATTCGTTAAGTCGTGCTCAAACTTTGCCGCAATTTCCTTGTTTGGATGAAGCATGTTGCCGTGGGCGCTTAATGCACTGATTTCAAGATGATATTTTTTAAGCGTATTCTTAAATTCCTCAAGCTTTGCATCATCGTTTAAAAGTACGTCCGGATCGCAGTGTGCTTTGCCCGGATAACCGCCGCAGCCAATCTCTATCATCTGCACGCCCTTGCCTGAAAGGTAAGCACATGCCTCATCAAATGTCATGTTCTGAACAACCGGATTAAATACACCTATTTTCATGTTGTTTGCCTCCTAAAATATATGAAATACCACAGGCGGCACCGCGCTTATCCGCAATGCCGCACCAAATTTACTTTATCAGAATTTTACTGCTTCGCCTGTTTCGGCTGATTTATAAATTGCTTCAAGTATCTGTGTCACAACGTAAGCCTGCTCAGGTTTTACAACAACCTCGCCGCCGTTCATCACTGCGTTGTAGAATGTCTCCTGCTCGATCAGGCTCGGTTCTTCGCCTGATGCATCAAAAAACGGTACGCCGGCAGCGTCAAGCGCCGGTTTTTCTACAATCTGCTTATTGTATTTCACGCTGTTAATGCGAAGCCCGTCTTTCATATCTGCGCCGGCCTTTGTACCGCAAAGAGATGTCTTTGCTTCATCAACATCCAGTGTATTTAAAGCCCATGCAGACTCTAACACGATTGTAGCGCCATTTTTCATCTTAATAAAACCGAACGCCGAATCCTCAACTGTATATTCTTCAGGATTCCAGTCGCCCCATGCATTAGCAGTCTCTGTCTGATTACCAAGCTTCTTGTAAACAGAACCCATGACTGTATCCGGTTCATAATTGTCCATCATCCAAAGTGTTAAGTCAAGTGCATGTGTTCCGATATCGATTAACGGACCGCCGCCCTGTTCTTCTTCATTTAAGAATACGCCCCATGTCGGTACTGCGCGGCGTCTTAAGGCATGTCCTTTTGCGTAGTAAATCTCACCGAGATCGCCGTTTTCACAGGCTCTCTTTAAATATGTAGAATCTGAACGGTATCTGTTCTGGTAACCGATTGTCAAAATCTTACCTGTTTCCTTTGCTGTATCAAGCATTGCTTTTGCTTCCTCAGACGTCTTTGCCATTGGCTTTTCACACAGAACATTCTTTCCTGCCTTCATCGCGTCGATTGAAATAAAGCTGTGCTCACGGTTTGGTGTTGTCACATAAACAGCATCCAGATCCATTTTTAAAAGCTCTTTATAATCTGTAAATACTTTTGCGTCTTCTGTACCGTATTCCTCTTTTGCTTTAACTGCGCGTTCTTCAACGATATCACAAAATGCAACCATATCAATTTTTCCCTGTTTTTTAATTGCAGGCAGATGTTTGCTATTTGCAATACCGCCGCATCCGATAATTCCCGCTCTCATATGTTTCATCACGTATACCTCCGTAGATTTATAATTTTTCTTTCATAATTAACATTATAACAAAGCAATCAGCATATTTCTTTAAAGAAAGTACAATTTTATAACACAATTCTATGCACCTTGGTAAACCGAAAGTCTGTCACAAACATTGCTCAGCGCACTGCCATATGCCGCACAAGGGGGGTGCTATTATTTTGCGGCGTGCGGCATTTAAACCATCCGCATTCAGCCGCATACAGCACCCCCCTCCTGTTTATTCCACAACCTTTAAAAGGTCTGAAAATGTTGTTAAGTTATATGTTCCAAGGCCGGATTTTACGGCATCGCCGATCGCTGCACAGTCCATACCGCCGCCGATAGCCGCCTCAAGTCCCGCTTTCGCATCTTCCACAACAAGGCACTTATCTGCCGGCGTCTCAACAAACTGACTTGCTTTGACAAAGACTTCCGGATCCGGTTTTGATTTTGTAATGTTATTGCCGTCCGAAATAGCATCAAAATAATCGCCAAGTCCAAGCTGTCCCAAAATAAACGGCGTATTTTTACTTGATGAACCAATAGCAAGCTTCAATCCCTTTGCTCTTAAAGCATCAAGCGTTTCCTTAACCTCGCTGCTTAAATCCGCAGGGGACATATTTTTAAGCAATTCTTTATAAATATCATTCTTCTTTGTTGTATAAGCAATCTTATCTTCTTCGGACATCACGCCGTCATAGCGTTCAAGAATAATCTCAAAACTTTCCATACGGCTGACACCTCTTAAGCGGTTGTTGATTTCCTCGTCAAAATAAATGCCCAGTTCGTCCGCAACGGCTTTCCACGCCTGATAATGATATTTGTCGGTAAAACAGATGACACCGTCAAGGTCAAAAATCACTGCTTCGTATTTCATGCGCCCACCGCCTTTCTCTCAATTGTCAGAACATCTTTAAGTTCATAAGACTCACCATAAACATGAATTGTCTTCGGCGTGCCTTCTACCAGTGTAAATATACTGTTTTCAGGTCCGACTTCAACCTGAATCTGACTGTCTTCAAAATGAATCTTAAATTTATAGCTTTCCCACTGTTTTGGAAGCGCCGGTGCAAAGTAAATGCCGCTCTCTTTAAGTCTCAGACCGCCAAAGCCATAAACAATCGCCATATAATTACCGCCCATATTTGCAGTATGAATACCGTCTTTTGTATTATGATGCAGGTTAAACAAATCAAGCTTTGCTGAATCGCCAAAATAGGCATAGGCTTTTTCTTCCTCGCCAAGCTTTGATGCCACAATACTATAAATACATGTAGAAAGCGAAGAATCGTGTGTTGTCACCTTCTCATAATATTCAAAGGACTTTCGGATTGTCTCAATATCCTGTGCATCCTCGTAAATAAAATGGGCGAGCACTGTATCTGCCTGCTTGCACACCTGATATCTGTAAATATAAAGCGGATGATAATGAAGCAGCAATGGATAATGGTCTTTCGGTGTATTCTCAAAATCCCATACTTCTTTTTGCATAAAGGAATCATCCTGAGGATTAATACCCGTTTCTTTATCATATGGAAGATACATATTTTTCTCAGCCTTTTCCATCTGTGCAACTTCATCTGCGGTCAGGCCGATTTTTTCAATCACTGCCGTCTTTCCTGCTTCGTTTAACATATGGTAGAACTTCACAGCCCAGTGAAGATTATACTGTGCAGAAGCATTTGTAAAATAATTGTTATTCACAAGACATGTATATTCATCCGGGCCTGTCACATCATTGATATGGAACTGCCCATGATAAAAATGACCTGTATCCATCCACAGACGTGCCGTCTCAAACACAATTTCCGCGCCCTTTTCTGCCATAAAATCTAAATCCTTTGTTGTCAGGTAGTAAGCGATTGTCGAGTAGGCAATATCACCGTCAATATGATACTGCGCCGAGCCTGACGGGAAGTAACCGCTGCACTCCTTCCCCATAATTGTACGCCACGGATAAAGCGCGCCTTTTTTATGTCCGAGAATACGTGCATTTTCGCGGGCCGCATCAAGCGTGCTGTAACGGTAGGCAACAAGACTCTTTGAAATTTCCGGATTTGTCAGCGTAAAAAACGGCTGCATGTACATCTCTGTATCCCAAAAATAGTGGCCTTCATAGCCCTCACCGCTTAAGCCCTTTGCTGCAATATTGCTGTATTCATCCTTCCCAACTGACTGAAGCAGCTGATAAATATTATATTTTGTGGCAATCGCCAGATCGTCATCACCCTTAATCTCAAGCGCTGACTGATTCCAAAAATGCTCAAGATAAGCCTTCTGTCTGCTGTAGTGCTCACTCATCGGCACTTCAAGCGCCTTTTTCATCTCATCCGCCGCTGCTGCCTTACAATCTTTATGACGGATTGAATCTGTAAAAATCACATATTTGACAAGTGTCACTGTCTCATCTTTAGAAATTCCTGTTGTCAGCTCTGTCACCGTCTTGTGACCTTCTGTATAAGTATATTCCTCAGCCGGCTTGCTGACTGTATTTTTCACAGCCGTACATACAGTCAGCTTCGACTTTGATGTGTCCGTCACAATATAAGAAACACCGCTTTCAACAGATGCACTGACAGGTACTAAATGCTGGAAACTCTCTCCGGCAACACGCGGATCGTTTGGATTACAGTAATTTTTCACGTCCCCGATATGCTCACATACAAACGTCAGCGTATCATCAAAATCCATTGCCTTTACATGATATTCAATCGTAAATAACGGCAGCTGCACAAACGAAGTCATTCGTTTAATAAAAATTTCAACCGTTTTGCCTTTCGGAGAACGCCATACGATGCGGCGGGCTGTATAACCGGCTTCCATATCAAGCATACGGCTGCTTTCAAGCACTTCTCCTTCAAACATGCCAAAAAGCTCATCACCGATTAAAAGCTTAATTCCCTGAACATCGGCTACGTTAAGCATCGTCTGCTTTTCCTCACACAGACCGCACAGCTTCTCTGCCTGCTTCATTTCCGCAAAATCGTAAAAACCGTTAATGTATGAGCCGCGGATAGAGTCATAGCCCTCCTTGTAGCCCTCCTCAAAATTGGAACGAACCCCGATGTAACCATTGGCATTATGGAAAATTGTCTCATTCAAAATAAGTTCATCATTCTCAAGACTTAAATCATTGATTTTGTATATTGCTCTATCCATCTTATCCTCCAAAAATATTTCAATATGTTCCAAAATTTTTCAAATTTCAAAAATCTGTCAGAGCGTACACTCTGTCGTAAAATTATTTTACAGCGCCGGCTGCAACACCCTTGACAATATATTTCTGTGCACAGAGATAGAAAATAATTACAGGGATAATTGTCAGTGTCAGACCTGCCATTGCCATATTCCACTGAATTGTAAACTGTCCGAAAAAACTTGCCGTTGACAGCGGAATTGTCCGGTTTGCCTTACTTGTAAGCACGAGTGAAGGCAGAAGATAATCATTCCAAATCCAAATCACATCAAGAATAATCACCGTCATTGTGACCGGCTTTAACATCGGAAATACGATTCTCCAAAATACGCCGAATTTTGAACATCCGTCAATCGTTGCAGCCTCCTCAAGCGCCACCGGCACCGATTTAACGAAGCCGTGGTAAAGAAATACGGACATACTGGCGCCAAAACCGATATAACAGAATATCAGTCCTCCCAGTGTATCAACAACAGGCAGTCCCAGTGTATCACGTCCAAAACCGAGTACCTGCATTAAAGGCATCATCAATGTCTGGAAAGGAATAAGCATTGTCGCTACAAATAACATAAAGATAAACTTACTAATCTTATTCTCTGTACGAGCAAGCATCCATGCACACATTGATGCCAAAACAACAATAATCGTAATAGAAACTAACGTCACAATGAGCGAATTTTTAAGTGCATTGAAAAAGTCCATCTTATCCATTGCTTTTGCAAAGTACTGGAAAGAAAACTGTGACGGAAACGCAAGAACGTTTTCATATAATTCCGCACGATTTTTGAAAGCATTGACAACAATAATGTAAATCGGGAACAAATATGCCAGACATACGCAAATTAAAATAATATTGGCAATTACGCCTCTTGCTTTTTTCATTACATTGCCACCTCTTTCTTCTTAGTAATAGATACCTGAACAAGTGTAATTGCTGCGACAACAAGGAAGAATAAAATCGCTTTTGCCTGACCATAGCCATAATTGTTCAGTTTGAAAATTTCGTTGTAAATATTCATCGCAAACATCTCTGTCGCATTGTTCGGACCGCCGCCTGTCAGCGAAAGGTTCGTATCGAAAATCTTGAAACAGTTGGACAGTGACATAAACAGACAAATTGTAAATGACGGCATAATCAGCGGGAATTTGATTTTAAATAATGTCTGCCAAAAGCCTGCGCCGTCAACAGCTGCAGCTTCAATGACATCATCAGGGATTCCCTGAATACCTGTAATATAAATAATCATAATATAACCGGCCATCTGCCATGTCGCTACGATAATAAGCGCCACAAGCGCCAATTTCGGATCCGTCAGCCAGTTGAAAAATACATTTTCCGCACCGAGCATCTCTCCGATAATATTAAAGCCCTCACCGAAAATAAACTTCCAGATATAACCTAAGAGCAGACCACCGATTAAATACGGCATAAAAAGCATCGTTCTTGCAACGTTGCGTGTCTTTAACTTTGTTGTCACAATCAATGCAAATGCAAGACCTAAAATATTAATCAAAAGTACGGCAACAACCGTAAAAATAATTGTATGCAAAGCAGATGTCATAAAACGCTCATCTGAAAACAGTCTTATATAATTATCAAAAGCCACAAAAATCTTCGGATTCATCGGAAGACCGTCCCATTTAAAAAATGAGTAGACGATACCGATAATAAACGGAATGATTACAATAATTGAAAATATCGTTACGAGGGGCAGCACAAACAGGCAGTACCATGCTCTGTCCCTTCTTTTCTTAGCTTTCATCTATATTCCTCCCTACTATCCAACGATTGCGCTTTCACGCAATCACCGCGTGCGAACAATTCGCAAAATGACAGAAACTCTGACATCTGCCGGAGATATTAAGTTCCGCAGACGCCAGAGTTTCTCTTTTAAGTATCAACCGGTCAAGGTTCTATTCAATTGGTTTCTATTAAGCTGCATTTGCCACTGCATCTGCATATGCCTGATCAAGTTCTGTGAGGAACTGTTCTGCTGTCATATCTTCTGTGAAGAACTTCTGAGCAAGTGGTGCGAAGTAAACATCAACAACGCCGGCCGGCCATAACTTGTTAGGCCATCCGATTGTCTTGCCTTCAGAAACATATTTTGAAACTTCTGCTGATAATACGTCAAGATTTTCACTTGTATCATTCTTAAGTACAGGGATGAACTTAAATTCATCATATAAGAAGCTCTTACCTGTCTCGCTTGTATATAACCACTCAATAAACTTCTTAGCTGCTGCCTGTTCCTGTTCTGTTGCCTGTGAGTTTACAGTCCAGTATGAAGGTGCTGCTACAGCAAGCTTGTCGTTGCCTGCTAATGGTAATGGTGCAAGACCAACATTTTCAAACTCAAAATCCTGAAGAAGTGAAATACACCAGTTACCCTGATGAATCATCGCAGCCTTACCTGTTGCAAGGTCACCAACTTCACCGTCATAATTCTGCTCTAACGGATTCTGGCAGTTTTCTCTGATCTGAACCATCATATCTGCAAATTCTTTAAAGATTTCATTATCTGCCATCTTTACTTTGCCTTCCTCTAAATCAGCAATAAACTGTTCAGGATTATCCTGAAGTGCGAATGGCGTATTTAAAATATGACCGATTAAGAAGTATGTCTCCTGTGATAACTCAAAGCCTTCAACACCATTGGCTTTCTGCTCTTTGATTAAATTGATAAAATCATCTGTTGATTTTAATGTTGAAGCATCGCAAAGATCTTTATTATAAACAAGACCGAAGCCCTCAACTGTATATGGGATGCCGTATACTTTATCATCAACTTTAACAGGATCAAGTAAACCGTCTGCAACTTCCGGTACGATAGATAAATCTGTAAGATCTGCCGCATAACCCTGAAGCATCTCTAATTCAGAATAACCTGTCTGATTGAAAATTGTAGGTCCCTGATTATTGGCAAGCTTTGTCTTTAACTGCTGCAGATAATCATCACCTGTTGTTCCCCAAACTTCAACCTTGATGCCTGTCTCGTCTTCAAAAGCCTGTGCACATGCTTCTAACTGATCCACAATTTCAACTTTGGACTGGAAAATAACGATTTCTGTACCTTCAAGAGATTCGTCGCCATTTTCTGCTGCTCCTGATGTATCCCCTGAAGTCTTTCCAGTATCCTCTGTCTTTCCTGCGTCACTGCTTCCACAGCCTGTCAGCGCTACGCCTGCCACCATTGATGAAGCAAGTAAAACACTCATCCACTTTTTGATTTTCATAATAATACTCCTCCTTTTGGTTTGTTTTCCGTAAAACGTTATACCAGTATAATAGTGCAATTTTTATATATTGTCAATAGTTTCTGCGGTTATTTAAGTATATTTTGCTATTTTAGTTAATTACTCACAAAAAATACAGTAAAAAAAACGATATGAATCTTTGTTTTTATAACAAATACACATATCGTTTTACTTTTTCTTTTACTATTTTACCTTTGATTTTACTTTATTTTACTTTTTTAGTGCATCGGCCCTTTTTTCGACACCGTTTTACGCCACCGCACCTTCGCATTAATTTTCAATGTCTCGCGTTCCTGACCGCCCTCAATATTCTCAATCAAATACTGAGCTGCAAGGTAACCCCGCTCGTAGTTTGGGATGTCCACTGTCGTCAGACCGAGAGGCTCTGCAAGTGCACAATTATCAAAGCCCGTGACTGCCACATCCTCCGGCACTCGAAGTCCTGCCTCATGCAGCGCCTGCATCGCGCCGATTGCCATATTATCATTAGCACACACAATACACTCCGGAAGCTCGTCTGAAAGCACCATAATCTTTGCCGCCATATAGCCTGTTTTCTGCCGGAAGTCACCCGAATGATAATTCTTTCCCGAAAACGGCAGCCCATTCTCATTTAAAACATCAATAAATGCCCGATATCTTTCTTTATTATCGTCTGTGGCCTCCGGTCCGCCGATAAAGCTGAAACGCTTATAGCCCCTGTCTACAAGCCCCTGCACAAGCTCCACCATCGGCGCATAATTATTGACAACAATACTTTTGATATATGGGTGATCCACAATCCTGTCAAGAAAAACAACCGGATATTTCTCACTGGCAACTTCTTCGATAAACTCCGTCTTCATACGCATATCTAAAATAATACAGCCGCTTGTCATACCGTTACGCATAAACCGTTCACACGACTTTCTCGTACAAATCATCAAATCATAGCCATTATCCACCGCATAATCACTAATACCATTAATAATGCTCAGATAAAAGCTTCTGTCAAAATCACTGAAATTAAACAAAATCGTCTTCGTATCTCCGTTTTTCAGATTCTTCCCCGCCGCATTCGGATAATAGGAGAGCTCCTCGCAAATCTCCATCACACGACGCCTTGTCTCGTCACCGACATTTTTCTTATTATTCAACACATTAGAAACTGTAGAAACCGAAACGCCCGCCAACTTAGCTACATCTTTAATACCCGCCATAACATTTACCTTTCCTTCCTAAAGCCTACTTCTATTTTACTGTCTTTTAGTAAAATACGCAATTGTTTTACTGCACAAAAAGTAAATGTAATTTTAGTGCACTTTTTATGCCAGAGCAAAGCGGACAAGTCCGCTTTGAACTTTCCTATAAAGTAAAAAAACAAGGCCCGTCTATCCTCGTCATGCACACGGAGGGGGAAGTGTCCATGAGTCGGATAAACCGGACCTTATAAAAATGATGGGTGCAATTACCATTATCATCGTTTTGCACAATATTGTTTATTACACACAAAAGGGGTGTCTGAAAAGACACCCCGCAGTATATCACGTACAAATCAATTCCGACACATCAGGCCATGTGCCCGTGAACTGATGACTGCTGTATCTTTCCCATCGAAAGACATATACAACATCATATATGGCAGGTCTCCTGACTTGAACTCAACCATCTTGTCCGACTTCCCGGTTTCCCAGTGTCCAATGGACAGACGTCCTTCTTACAGTAGCGAGGGCTGTTACAGAATCACACTGTATTCCCTTTTAATCATCTTGAAATGAACCTATATATGAAATATTTAATTGCATAGTTAGTATAGCATTACCGGTATATTCTGTCAATAATCTATCATAGGATATTTACCCGTTTTTTTATTTTTTATTTCAAATAATTTCAGATAATTTTATCCAGTACATACTATTTTCTCAAGTCCGTGCGTATCCGCGCAGTCCTACATAAGGAATGTACTGCTGAAGCATTTTTTGAAACTGAACCATCTCAGCCTTGCTGTAACTGGAAAAAACAGGCATAATAATATCTTCGCTTTCTACATATGGCTGGAGATAATAAGCTTTTGCGCCGTAAAGCCATTGGCCGATAGCTTCCATATCCTGCGCGGAGTGAAGTTCACGGACAACCGTTGTTCTAAATTCATAATCGACATCACTGCCTTTTAAAATATCAACTGACAGCTTAATGCGTGTCAAATCAAGGTTCGGACAGCCGGAAGCCTTTGCGTAATTGCTCTGAGCGCCTTTAATATCCATTGCAACATAATCGACAAGGCCATCTTTAAGAAGATGATCTAAATGTGTCGGATCATAACCATTTGTATCAAGCTTGATTTTATAGCCCATCGCTTTCAGCTCTCTGATGAAATCGCCCAAATCATTTTGCAGGAGCGGTTCACCTCCGGTAATACAGACACCTTCAAGAGCGACCTTTCTCCTCGAAAGAAATTCAAGAACATCTTCAACCGGAAGTGACGGCAGCTTTTCGTGATGAACAACAAGTGATCGGTTATGACAAAACGGACAGCAGAAGTCGCACCCTCCGGTGAACAGTGTCGCCGCAACCAATCCGGGATAATCTGTCAGTGTCGTATTTGCTAAGCCTTTAATATCCATAATAAAACGCCCCATTTCTTTTGAAATAAAATATGTACTTTCTTTATTTTAGCATAGCCCAAGGCGATTTGCCAGTAGAAAAGCCGGGATAAACAGAGTATAATTATTTGAGAATCATGTAATAGACAATTTCAGAGAGGATAATAAAATGGGCATAAAGTATACAGAAGATGAAAAATTTATGAAAGAAGCACTGCGTCAGGCGAAAAAGGCGGCAGCGATTGAAGAAGTCCCGATAGGCTGTGTTATTGTCTATGACGGAAAAATTATTGCAAGAGGTTACAATCAGAGAAATAAAAAAGGGAGCACGCTTGCCCATGCGGAAATATTGGCCATTCAAAAGGCCAGCCGCCTTCTTGGAGACTGGCGGCTTGAAGGCTGCACAATGTATGTGACACTGGAACCATGTCCGATGTGTGCCGGCGCAATCGTGCAGGCAAGAATGGATAAAGTTGTTATCGGCGCTATGAATCAAAAAGCCGGCTGTGCCGGTTCAGTAACCAATCTTTTGCAAATGGATGGCTTCAACCATAAAGTCATTATAGAAAACGGAATACTTGGAGAAGAATGTTCCACGATGCTCAGCAGCTTTTTCCGAATGCTGCGTGAAAAAAAGGCAGCCCTAAAGAAAGCGTCTGCAAATAATTGACATATAACAAAAACAGGTGTATAATAATTTTATTAATTAAATAGCGCGGGGTGGAGCAGTCTGGTAGCTCGTCGGGCTCATAACCCAAAGGCCGTTGGTTCAAATCCTTCCCCCGCAACGCAAAAAAGATACAGTATGTGCTGTATCTTTTTTCAAAGTTTTAGGGAAAAGCTTGACTTTTACCCGATATTTATTATATAATAATTAGGCGTGCTAACATGGCTCAGTCGGTAGAGCGACGCACTCGTAATGCGTAGGTCGCGGGTTCGATTCCCGCTGTTAGCTGTCATAGAAAAGTCAGTAAAATCAAGGCTTTCAGAGATTTTACAGGCAAAAAAAGAAAACCGTCCAAAAGGGCGGTTTTTGTGTTTTGACTACTATTTGACTACTGTTTACTTTAAAAATTCTGTTTTATAAGCAAATCCCCGAGCGATTCGGCGGCGGCCTCGTCTGATTTCCTCAGGCTATGGGCGTAAATATTCATAGTGGTGCTTGTCTGAGCATGGCCAAGGCGTCCGGAGACTGTGCGTATATCCACATTCTGACTGATAAGCAGCGTCGCCGACGTGTGCCGCAGTCCGTGCATTGTGATCGGCGGAAGCTTGTCGGCTTCATCGGTCTGCTGCCGGTTGTAATTATCAAGTATCTTTCTAAACCACTGGTAAGGCGTGTCTAAGTACATAACTTGACCGTTCCACTGTATGAAGATGTAGTTATCTTCGTAGCTGCTGCCCCTATGCCCTACCCATTGAGAGCCAAGACTTAAGGCATATTGTTTTTGCTCTATAAGAAGCTGATGCAGCAGGTGCATGACAGGCGCCGGCAGTGACACAGTCCTTGCAGATGTTTTCGTCTTGGTTGTCTTCACCGTCATTTCGTGATCCTTTAATGTCAGCGATTTAAAAATATCCACGGTATTTTTCTGAAAATCAATATCTTTCCACGTCAATGCCAATATTTCCGAACGGCGGAAACCGCCGAACAATGCCATATAGAAAAAGACTTTAATTTGCAAAGGTATCTTTTTTGAAGTCTGATAGCCGCCCACAAAATACAAATTGCCGGTGCTGTCTATGCGCTTCCGATCGCTGTAATTTGTCTTGATGTCCATATCGAGCGCCTTAATAAAAGCGTCGGCCTGTTCAAGGGTAAAGTGTTTAGGGCAGACGCTGCGCTGTTCATGGCTGGCCGGAGGCGCGACGCGATCACATGGATTGGATTCTATAATC
The DNA here is from genome assembly GCA_900557175.1 of uncultured Eubacteriales bacterium. Lineage (GTDB taxonomy): Bacteria > Bacillota > Clostridia > Lachnospirales > Lachnospiraceae > Scybalocola_A. The sequence goes on along the minus strand of USSL01000002.1, from coordinate 11,749 downwards.
TGCCAAAGAACAGCTGTGTGAAGCATACTGGATAGTATTGCATGAACCTTTTTTATAGTGCCAGTAGAAAGGCGGCCGCTCTTGCCGTCATTCCTTGCCGTATCGGATAAAAGCGCGTTATACATGGCTTGAATATGCAGCGGCTTAATTTGGCTCATTTTCATATGTCCAAGACTTGGGATGATGCGGCTTTCAATATTCATCTTATAATTGGCATAAGTGGAGTAAGCAAGCCTGTTTTCGGCATATTCAGAAAGCCAGCGCGCGGCATAGTCCTTTAAAAGCAGCTTTTCACCGTCAAGATAATTTCCTGACCTGACCTTTTGCTCAAATTCAAACGCGAATACTTCAAGGGCTTTTTGATTTTGCTTTTCAGTCTTTGTTGGATCCGGTGTAAATGTTGCGGTTTCAGTGAGCTTGCGACCGGCTGCGTCGTAGCCATTACTTACAGTGACTTGATATGAATTTTTACGCTTTCTAATACTTGCCATTATTTTTCTCTCCTTTCATTCATGCCGGGCAGGGTGAGGGAATGGGTAGAAAAAATTTGACAATGCCTAAGCATTGACTTATAATATACTTAACAAGAGAGCCGAAAACTGGGTGAAGTCCAGCCGCCGGCAAAGTGTAAGTCACAAAAGTAGCGCCTTATCTTCGCAGGACAGGGGCGCTACTTTTTGCGTTCTGTAAGTGTAACAACAAGAGTAACGACTGCACAAAGCATAATCACAAAAGCAAATAAATCGCTGTATGTAACCATATGTACCAACTCCTTTCGTAAAACGTCCGGCGCTGGTGCATCGCCCCTTTCGGCTCTCCGGGTAAGTATATTATTGTCAAGGTTATTTTATCGTCTGATGATTTAAAATAGCTGTATGGGCAAAATACAACGTTGTAAGGGCTACGGTGAAACGCCGTATCAAGTATGATATCGGCAGCAGCCTTGAGGGTGTGCATGGTATTCCTACCCCTCGCAAGGGTGTAGAGATTTTCGACGTCCTTATGCACTGAAACAGTACGCCGGATGGGGTAACGTTTCGCGACTCCATCATTTCTTATCACGGTAAACGAATCGTTCAGCGTCTTCAATCTCAAGTACCGTTTTGGTAGTTGGGCCCCGAAATAGGGAGGCCTTTATAGTGCTATTTTCTCCTGCTGCTATTCTTCGGAATCATTTGTATTTTCTTCGGTATTAATTCACTTAGCTGCTATTTCTTTTTGCTGCTCTCCTGCTCGGTTGGATCCGAAGCAGTCGGGGCTTGGTATTCGGGTATCTTGGTAAGCATTTCTACTTGTTCTATGGCTTTTGCTTGTCCTTCTTTGTTTAGTAGTTTAAAAAAATACATCATCCTTTTGGGCTCTACATCATCCAGTATTTTATTCACAGCATTATTAACTATGGCAGAAATAGGAAAAGGCGTTTTTAATGGTGCTTCAGTTAAGTTCAATAAATGCCATTCGTCAGTATCTAAAGCAGTCGCCAATTTTTTTAAAGTAACCATTTTAGGCTGAACTTTTCCAAGTTCATATTGTCTTATTTGTACTTCATTAATGCCACTCAATTCCCCTAATTTTTTTTGGGTTAACCCCTTTTTCTTTCTAAGATTTCGTATGTTTTCGCCGGTTGTCAATATCAATACCCCCTTTTTTAATTACTATACCATAAATTAATACAAAAAAACAGAGCAAAACAATTCTTTTTTTGTTATTGACAGAATAAAAATGTTCTGTTAAGATAGTGTCACAGAACAAAATACTTCTGAAAAAGCATTCAAGGAGGTGACAAGACATGGCAACAGTAATGACAGGTTTAAAAATCAGTCAAAGTAAGGTTCAGCTTTTAATGGCTGAAAAGTGCATGAATCCTTATGACTTATGCAGTGCAGCAGGGATTAGTTACGCGTCATATCGTCGCATAATGAAGCAAGGCGGCTGCAAAATTGCAACACTTGGAAAGATTGCGCAGGCGCTAAATTGTAAAGTTACAGAAATCATTGACGATTAAACCGCCGGGCAGGGCGAAGGAATGAGCGGAAGCTCAGGAAAGAAAGGAGGAACGCACGAAATGAAATTAAATGTAAAACGCTGCCGCGAGCTGATGCAAGAGCGGCGCATAAACATGACAGACATCGAGAAAGTGACAGGGATTACCCTATTCAATTTAGACTGGATATTTGAAAACAGATATGTTGAAGTTGGCACACTTGAACGCATTGCAAATGTTTTGCAGTGTGACACGGCTGATATTGCTTTACTGGATGATTACGGTAATGAAAACGTTATTGAATTTCTTAAAGGCCAAAGTAAGGCAACAGTCACATTCTCACAAGGACGATACAAAACACGTATCAAGAAACTTGCGGAGAAATTCCCGGAAGAATGTAACATCATCGCCGAAAATCAAAACGGCAGCATTTGCGCTCACATTCCGGTTGCATGGTTGAGAATTAATCCGCCGATGTCACTTACAGAAGAACAGCGCCGAGCAATAGCCAATAGACTTCACGGAAATAATTAAAAACGCTTATATAATAGGCATGAAAATGGGTAAAAATCAATTTTAATATGCTTAGGGTATAAATATACCTCTTTGTATTTAAAATTTAAAAATCCCATATAAAAAAGCATTACACAGGAGAGAAAGGAGATGCAGCAGATGAATGATGTTCCGACAATGGTAACAATAAAAGAGGCCAGCTTAAAGACAGGCTTGTCATATGATTTCATCAGGAAGCTTTGTCTAAGAAATGAAATCATACATATTAAGGCCGGCAATAAGTTTTTGATAAACTTTGAAAAATTTATTGATTTCTTAAACGGTGAAGGCGGTGAGTAAATGAAAGTTATGACAGTAGAACAAATAAGGGACTATACAGCCCTTGCACTGCGTTATAGCAATCTAATTGACATGAGCGGCAGCAGGTGGCGGCCGGAATATGCAGCAGAGATGACAGCGCTCAAAAATAAAATTGAAAGTATTCGCGAAGAATTTTCGGACTTCTTTGCAGGTGGGTGGTGAGTAAATGGCTCATGAACCTACAGACGCGTCTTTTGTTAAGCTTTGCAGAAAAATTTTAAGTTGGCAGTGGTACTCTGAACCATGTACAAGAGCATTATTTATACATTGTCTATTAAAGGCAAATTGGAAGCCGGGAGAATGGCAAGGCCAGCATTACGAACGCGGCGAGTTTATCACTTCTCTTGCTTCTCTTGCTAAAGATTTAGGCTATTCAGTAAGAAATATAAGAACAGCTATAAAACATCTAAAATTGACAGGCGAGATAACAGAGAGAGTGACAAACAAATATAGAGTTATAAACGTTGTAAATTATGACTTTTACCAAAGTGACAGCCGAGAAGCGACAAGCAAAGCGACAAACAATCTGACAACCGACCGACAAACAAGTGACAAGCAAGTGACAACAGATAAAGAATATAAGAATAATAAGAATATAAAGAATAATATATATTGCCCTAATTTCGAATCATTATGGGCGGTATATCCAAGGAAAACAGAAAAGGCAGCAGCTTACAAAGCTTATCAAGCGCGGTTAAATGATGGTTTTTCAGAAACTGAACTTTTACAGGCTGTAAAGAATTACGCCGATCAATGCGAAAAAGAGCACCGCGAGAAGAAATATATAAAACAGTGCAAAACTTTTTTAGGCGCAAATACGCCGTTTACTGATTACACGAAGGGAGGGGAAGAAAATGCAGCAGACACAAGAAATAATTCCGAAAGTTGGCCAACGCCTAACGAAATGTATGCAAAGTGGCTCAATTCAATGCCAGATTACGGCGATTGAACCGGTGACATTAAAAGAACAAAAAGGGCAGCTTATCACTTATGATTTTGAGGGCTACGGAGAGACACAGCCATTTTTTAAGGCAGATAATACAATTTTAGACAGTGAAGCCCTAAGGCGTCAGAGCCTCAGCCGTATGCCGCTGAAATATGTCTATAAGCGTGCAAATGAATTTGACTGGACTTTATACGGCGATACAGACACAAGCCAATTGAAAAAGATAGTCAATCTATTCGTTGTACGGTTCGCCGAATGGGAAAAGGCCGGGAAAGGGCTTTATATCACGTCAAAGTGCTGCGGCAGCGGTAAAACAATGTTGGCGTGTTGCATTGCCAATGAACTTATTAAGCGCGTCGGGCTGTCTGTAAAGTTTGTTACTTCACAAGAGTATGTAGAACTTATGCGAAAAAATGACGACGATAGCAAAGAGCAAATAAAAAACATGAAAGATTGTTTGCTTTTAATCCTTGATGATATCGGTGCTGAAGCTTCCGGGAAAGACTGGACGCAATCCGTTATATTCGGTTTAGTGAATTACAGACATGAACGCTTTTTACCGACAATCTATACAAGCAATTTTGACTATGATGACCTTAAAGAAGACGCGCGCACAATAGACCGGATAAGAAGCCATACAGCGCCGATATATATGCCTAACGTATCAGTAAGGCGCAAAATAGCAGACAAGGAAAACAAAGACTTTATAAATAGTCTGTCAAAGACAGATGAAAAGATTTTTTAAAAGAAAAATCCCCTAACGCTGCGCCAACAACGATAGGGGGAAAAGTAGCCAAGTGGGCACTAAAAACAATATTATTATAGCCCACTTGGAAATAAAAAGAAAGGGTGAAATCATGGATTTTAAAAAATATATCATTGAAAAAGTTGAAAAAATGACAGTTAAAGAACTTAAAGTATTATATGCCTTTTTGCGTGGCATGATGTCGGAGGTGTCGCGATATGACTGAACATATAAACGGCACTTCCCTGAAGTTTTTAAATAAAAGCGTAGCAAAAGAAAAATACCCGCACACAGCCGTCCGAATTAAGATTTTAAATGTAGAGCGTGGCATAGGTTCATGTAATGTCGAGGATATCCCGGAATGGGTAACAAAATACGGACTAGCAAAAGATGTGGCATTTTTCTATTGTCATGAAAGAGACTGGATTGTTTTAAATAAGGGCAATGTAAACTATGAGTTTTACAAGATGGTTGTCGAAAAATATCTTTCACTTGATGATGCGAGCAAGTGGCGCATGAATGACATTGCATTAAAAACGAACATAAATATATATAAATCATTGCGTTGTTTAAACTGGATCATCCGAGTAAGGCGAAAATTGTATAAAAATATGGCAAAAAAAGCGAGGTGCAAAGAATGAGTAACACAAAAACAGGCGCAGCCATACCGGCATATAAAAAATGCCTTGCCTGTGGTAAGCGCTATCCTGTACATACAAAGCAGCAGGTTTGTGACTGTAAAGGCTTCCTGTATACTGTAAGTGGCTGCTATATGCCAAAGATAAAGCACTAATTCAGCTATAGGCTATATGTTCCGAAGATAATCATATAAAGCGGCTTGGCGCCAAACAGGCCGCGGCCTCTCGTTTAGAGATGACTAGTAAAGTCGTGCTGCAACGCGACTATAAATAAAAAAATCCGAAGATGATACACGTATGAGCGTAACGGCGGTCGCGCTACCAACACGGCCGCCAATTTGAAAGAAAGGCGATACAATGAGCGTGAAGATAAAAGTATCCTATGAGCGCCCCGATGAGCTTCAGGAAGTATTAAAGCGGCTTTCCCCTGTAATACAGTCACATAAGCAGCCAAAGGGGCAGACAGGGCGATATAAGAAAGCATATATCACTATTGAAAATACGCAGAAAAAGAGTGGAAAACCTGAAAAAACTTAACAAAACTTGACATCAAGACAGATTATAACGAGCGTAAAAACGGAGGTAAAACGATGAACAGCAACAACCTTGTACCAAACAGCGAACGAAGCCCGGAAAAACTGCGGGAAATGGGAAGAAAAGGCGGCATTGCATCCGGTAAGGCGCGCCGCAAAAAAGCAGAGCTTAAAAAGCTGGCGAATATGCTTATTGAGCGAAAGACACTGAAAGAACTGGCGGAGTTTTTCGCTGGTACCGGAAAGCACGAGTAAAGCCAAGGCGAATAATAAGCGCGTCATGAAAATATAGCAAGCGTGTAGCGCCCTGTAGAAATATGGGGCGCTTTTTGTATGATTGAAAATATGATTGATTGTTTAGAACATATACAGTATAATATATTTATACAAATAAATAACACATAGTACCCCGGCAGCAGCCGGAAGCCATAGGGCGCGGGAATAACAAAAGGTCGTAATAGGCGGCTTTAGTTGTTCCGGCGCTTTTTGTTTGCGTGGGAAGCAATTGGAAGGAGTAGTGAAATTATGCAGCATGGTGTAGTGAAATGGTTCAATCCATTAAAGGGCTTCGGCTTTATTGTTGATAATGGCGGCGGTGATGTCTTTGTACATCAGTCCAATATCTTAATGCAGGGCTTTAGAACGCTGGAAGCCGGTCAGAAAGTCAGTTATTGTGTTGAAACCGTAGAAAAAGGAAATAAAGCAATTAATGTCGTAGTGGAGTAAAGGAGAAGAAAATGAATATTTACGAAAACATTATTGAAGATGTCAAAGCGAAAAAGGCTAAAACAAATGCTATTGATGTGTTGGAAAAATTTAAAGCTTTCTTGAATCAAATTCAAAGCAAAGTTGTGTATGCTTATAATACATACGAGCATGAAAGAGAAAAAATAAATGCTTCGGGCTATTCGGCCACTTTTGTTCAGGAATGGGAAGAAAAAGAACGGGGTAAATATGAACAGCAGGTTAAAAATGCAGTTGATAAGTTTAATGACGATATGGCAGCCGAATTTAAAAACATGAAAGACAAAGCCGTAATCTGCACCGGCGATAAAGACATATCTACAAACAACTTATTGAAATTGCAGACCATTCTGCCAACAATGACCGACGATGATAAACGAAACTTTTTTGAATATGCAGCAGATAAGGACCCGAACATCTTAGAAGTTTTATATTTCAATGTCAAAGAAAGTGATGCTTATTTAGCTGATCAGATTTTAGAAAAAATAAATCAGTACACTGGTGCTGATCAGATCAACATTGTTGAAAAGGAACTTGAGCAGCTAAAACAGATTTATTCATACCTTTCCTATGACAATGTTAAAAGTATGGGTGACGGATTTTCACAAATTGACGGTGCATCAAGATTTAATATTGAGGGTACGACAGATATGATTTTAAATTCTTTTATTGAGGAAATCGACAGAAAAATTAAACTTGTTAAGAGTATGGAAAACTAAGCACAGAGCGCCTCGGACTTTCCTGTATGGATTGCTTGGGGCGTTTTTTGAAAGGGGCGACATAATGGAAAATCAAACAAATGAAGAACTTGTGAAAGACATACAAGGCGGCGTTAATGCTTCGTACAGCCTTGATAAGCTCTATCAGAATAACAGGGGATTTATTTATAGAATAGCCTGTAAATATGCGTCATACGCTGAAATAGACGACTTAATGCAAGAAGCTTTCTTTGGTCTGTATGAAGCTGCAAGGCGTTTTGAATTTGGTTATGATGTCGCCTTTATAAGCTATGCCGCTTACTGGATAAGACTATCTATAGACCGATACGTGAAGAATAATGGAACCGTGCGCATATCAGTGCACATGCGTGAAAGAATTGAAGATTATAACAAGATATCGCAGATATGGCAGCAGGAATATAGCCGGAATCCCACAAATAAAGAAATCTGTCATCTTATGGGAATCAGTGATGAAGCCCTTAAGAATGTTAAAGCTGCGGCTTGTATGGCAAGAATCGGAAGCCTTGACACGCCTGTAGGCGAAGACGAAGACGCCACCTTATATGACCTTGTGCCCTGTGCTGTCGATGAATACGAGCAGGTCTTAGAAGATATACAGCAAGAGCAGCTGCGTGCTGCAATATGGCCGCTTGTGGATGCGCTGCCGGAGAATTTGCCCTACATCATCCGGGCAAGGTATCAAGAACAGCGCACCTTTGTTGACATTGCAAGAGAAAGCGGCGTCACAATAGAAGCGATTAGGCAAAAGGAAAAGAACGCGATGCGAATTTTAAGGCTTCCAAGAAATGCCCGGAAGCTTCAGCCATATCTGACGGACGTACAGGAAAGCACGGCTTTTCGTGGCAGTGCTGCATCTTTCAATAGGACGTGGACAAGCTCAACAGAGCGGGCGGCACTGATGTAACGTGACTACTATTTGACTACTAAAGCAATAAAATAGTAGTCAAAACGACTAAAGGATATTTAAAGAAAAAAATAAAGAAAGTCAGTAAAATCAAGCCTTTCAACGTATGATGTATAAGTGATAAAATTAAAAATGATAACTCGTAATGCGTAGGTCGCGGGTTCGATTCCCGCTGTTAGCTTTTTACAGCTCTTGTTTTTTCAAGAGCTTATTTTTTTGGCAGAAACATCTTATACCGAGACGAAAAATATCTTATATCAAAGCAAAAGTTTCCTTACAAAATCAAAAGCCCGGAAGGGAGGAACCGGGCTTTTCAAAAAGAGGAAACATATGAAAAAAACTTCAATTAACTTTTACATATATTACTATACTGTCATAATGTGACATAAATGCGTATAAATTGTGAAGCGTTGGTGAATTATAAAAGGCATGAAAGTAAAATTTCTGATACTTTCATGCCTTTTTCAGCAGATAACGGGAATCGAACCCGCCTCTCCAGCTTGGGAAGCTGGCATACTACCGATGTACTATATCTGCGAACAAATTCATTATAGCACTAAAAACAGAAGATGTAAATAAAATAAATCATCGAAAAGTTACATGATACTGTCCGATGATTTATTTCTTACATATATCAATTTTTATTTTCTGCAATGAATGACCGGAAATCTGTCCGGAAGTACAATGCCTGCACGCTTATAAATCGCATCTGCATGTTCACAGGCAGCTTTAACAATCATTTCCTCATCTAATGTCAGTACCTTTCTGTCACGCATAATCCATCTGCCATCACACATACTGCTTTCAATATTTGAAGAATGCATCGCCGTCACAAGAGCGGCTATTTTATCATTGACAGGCATCATGGACGGTCCGAACGGATTAATAATAATCAAGTCTGCTTTTTTTCCGACTTCAATGCTGCCATAAATTTTATCATCCAAAAGTGCTCTGGCGCCATTGATTGTTGCCATTTTTAAAATATCCTGTGAAGGTACAACTGTCGAATCCAAACGCCAGCCTTTATGAATCAGGGAAGTCAGCCACATCTCGTCCACCATATCCATACGGTTGCTTGAGGACGCGCCGTCCGTGCCGATAGAAACACAAATCCCCTCATTAAGCATTCTTGGAATTTTTGCAAAGCCTAAAACTCTCATCGCTGATGCAGGATTGTGAGATACCTTTACATCATGTTCTTTAAAAAGAGCTACTTCCTCATTTGTCAGCCACACCGTATGCACTGCCAAAAGATTCTTATCAAGAACGCCAAGCCTGTTTAAATGAGTGACTGTCGGTTCGCCGTAAATCTCTTTTGTATACTCGATCTCGCTTTTGGCCTCCGCCACATGCATATGCACACCGACACCGTATTTATCTGCAAGCGCCTTTGTCCGGACAATAACATCATCTGTATTATTAAAAATTGTTCTCAGGCCAAACCATATCTGAACTCTGCCGTCCGCAGTATTATGAAACTTCTTAAAATCTTCAAGCTGCGTCTCTAATTCCTCATCTGCCGTCTTATGCCATATTTCCGGAAGTCCGTCACCGCAGTCCATCACTGATTTGGCAAGCTTTCCGCGAATTCCGGCTTCAGCCACAGCCCGACACATACCACTGACAAATTGACCGCCCGGTTCTGCAAAAGATGTCACACCGGACTTAATAAGTTCAAGACAGCACATCAGCGTTGAAATATAGGAATCCTCCTCTGTCATATTACTTTCAAACGGCCACATTCTTTCATGAAGCCATGTCTTAAAATCAACATCATCCCCGACACCTCTGCTGATTTGCTGTGACGTATGTACATGTGTATTTACAAATCCGGGCAGCACATACTTTCCATCAAGCTCTATAACCTCGGCATCCGGCTTTATAAGCCGCTCATCAACAATACCGACAGCAATGATTTTATCATTCTCAACAAGAACACTTCCACCGTCAAAAACCTGCCCGGCACCGTTCATCGAAACAATATAACCATTCTTTAATAAAATCTGTGACATTTTAAACACCCCTTATTCTATCTTCTCTTTTTATTGCTCCGTTTCTCAAATTTTTCTTTAGGTATATGACGGTCACTCAGCCGCTTATACATCCACTCCCGAAGCAATGAATAAACAACTGATGTCAGAGGAATAAAAACTAGCATACCAGCAATACCAAAAGCGCTGCCGCCGACCGTTACAGCCACAAGTACCCATATTGCAGGAAGACCAATCGAACTTCCGACAACTCTCGGATAAATAAGATTGCCCTCTATCTGCTGGATGACAAGGAAAATCACTACAAATGCAATCGCTTCCCACGGATTAACCATCAAAATTAACAGAGCGCCGATAAAACATCCCATAAATGCGCCAACAATCGGTATCAGCGAAAGGAAAGCAATGACGACACTAATCAATAATGCATACGGCATTTTGAAAATTGTCAGCGTTACAAAAAATAATGTGCCTAAAATCACCGCCTCGCAGCACTGACCGGATAAAAATCTTGAAAATGTGCGATGCGTCATATGCAATACTTCAATAATTCTGTCTGCATGTGATTCTTTAAGGTAAGCATACATCATTTTTTTAACCTGAACAGACAACTTCTCTTTCTGAAACAGTACATAAACTGCAAATACAAAGCCCAGGAAAAATGTCACAACACCATTAATCAAAGCAAATGCAAAACCCATCGTCGATGAAAAAGCACTGCCGATACTTGTCTGCAAAAACGAAATAAGACTCTTGCTTAAAGAATTCCAGTCAATTTCTAATTGCCCGAGCTGATCAGCTACCCATTTGTATTCATTCATCAACTGATTAATCCATACCTGAACGTCATTAAAAAACTTCGGAATCTGATTAATAATAGCACCAATCGTCTCTCCGAGCTGCGGCGTGATAAATACAGCGACTAAAATAATAACACCAACAACCAGAATCACTGCCATAAAAAAGCTTAACGGACGTTTTATTTTACTGACAAGTTTCTGATGCTTTCCATGATAACGTTCAAACACATGCCGTTCTATGGCGCTCATAGGCACATTCAGTACAAAAGCAACACAACCGCCTATAATAAACGGAAATACAAGTCCCAGCAGCTTTATAATACAATCCAAAACGACATCAATGTGCTTCACACCATTGTAAACCAATATGGCCATAACAATGAGCAGCGCCATCTTTTTCATATTTTCTTTACTTAAATTCACTCACTTCACCCCTGATTTTATTTCATTGATATGACACAGCCACCAAATCATATGATATAAAAATTATATCATATCCCATCCCCGTCTTTTCTGAAATTTTTATAAAGATTTCAAAAAATGTATATTTATATATCAAAAAAACCCGTAAGCTTTCGCTTACGGGCCTCATATACTCCCCCTGCCGGGCTCGAACCAGCGACACTGCGGTTAACAGCCGCATGCTCTACCGACTGAGCTAAGGAGGAATACAAGTTATATGATTTCATATAGCTTCAAAACTGCATATTGTAATAGTTTACTTACATCTTCCAATCTTCCGACCTCTCAGGTCAAGCCCTCGACCTATTAGTAACAGTCAGCTCCATGCATTACTGCACTTCCACCTCTGCCCTATCTACCTCGTCGTCTTCAAGGGGTCTTACTTCTTT
>USSL01000001.1 GCA_900557175.1 uncultured Eubacteriales bacterium | reverse complement strand
GAAAATCAACGCAAACGTTTGCGTTGATTTTTTTTGACTTTTTCGGACGATTTTTTGTATGATAAACGCAAATATGAGTGTGGCCGGAAAGATGGGCGCACAGGATGAATTCAGGGAGGAAATTCTTATGGCAGAGATGACAAAAACAATGGGAAAAACAAGAGGAGGGACAACAACGAAAAATCTCGTGCTGGCAGCTTTATTTTTGGCGCTGGGACTTGTACTTCCGTTTTTTACGGCGCAGATTCCGTCAATTGGCAGTATGCTTCTTCCGATGCATATTCCGGTGCTTATATGCGGTTTTGTATGCGGAGGCCCTTACGGTCTTCTTGTCGGTGCGATTGTTCCGCTTTTAAGAAGTGTTATGTTTGGTATGCCGCCGATGCTTGTGGCAATTCCGATGGCTTTTGAGCTTGCAGCTTACGGCTTTATGACCGGTTTTCTTTATAAAAAGCTCAAAAAGAATACAGTCAATATTTATGTTTCACTGCTTGCAGCAATGATTATCGGACGTATCGTCTGGGGCGTTGTAAAGCTTGTAATGGCCGGTATGGGTACAAGCAGCTTTGGCATGGCAATGTTTATTTCAGGTGCTTTTACAACAGCAATTCCGGGAATTATCCTGCAGATTGTGTTAATACCGATTATTGTGATTGCTTTGAGAAAAGCATCATTGATTGATTAAAAATTTTTTACAGCGCAGCAGTTTGCAGACTAAAAAGAATCCTTCGCGGGATTCTTTTTTTTGCCCTGTGTGCATAGATTTTTGTAAAGCTTATTTTGCGGGGCGGCGTATGTCAATAAAAAAAGAGATTGTAAAGGGAACGATTATTTTGACGGCAGCCGGGATTGTGACGCGCCTGATTGGCCTTTATAACAGAGTATTTCTTGCAAATATCATGAGTGCGGCGCAGCTTGGTCTTTATCAGCTTATATTTCCGGTGCTGGCTGTCTGCTCCGCCATTTGCTGCTATGGTATAGAATCTGCGCTTTCCAAAATGATTTCTGAGTTTTCGGCAAGCCATTTGGTGCGGGCGGCGCGCCGGACAATGCACATCGGAATGACGCTTGCAGGAATATTGTCGGTACTGCTTTTTTTACTTGTTTACAGCTTTGCACAGCCGTTGGCTGTTTATTTCTTAAACGAACCGGCCTGTGCAGACTGCCTGAAGCTTGCGGCCTTTGTGATTCCATTTTCAACACTGCATTCGTGTACCCTCGGCTATTTTTTCGGAATGCAAAAGGCGGCGGTTCCGGCAGTTTCCCAGCTTTTGGAACAGCTTGTCCGCGTCGGCACAATTTATAGCTTATCAGTGACCTTTTATGCGGCAGGCGGCGCCGATGCCAAAATGGCTGTTTACGGGATGCTTGCCGGAGAGGTTATTTCGTGTGTTTTTACAATCATTGCCTATAAAATAAGTATTTTTCTTGCCGGACAAAGAGCAGGCGGAGAAAAAAGAAAGGTGATGGATCGGCGGGGGCTTATGCGGCGGTTTTTAGGTTATGCTTATCCTCTGACGGTAAACAGGCTTGCGCTGACGCTTTTGCAAAGCTTTGAGACCGTGCTTATTCCGATGATGCTGAAGCTTTATTATAAAGATGCGGTGATGGCGCTTGAGATTTACGGGGTTGTGACGGCAATGGTTTTTCCGTTTATTATGTTTCCGACAACATTGACAAATTCTTTGGCAACGATGCTGATGCCTGCGGTTTCCAAAGCCAATGAAGAAAAGGATTTCGGGCTGATTCAGAGATCGGTTTCAAAAAGCGTTCACTATTGCCTGCTGATTGGCATATTAAGTCTTACAGTTTTTTTGGTATATGGACGGATGCTCGGCATTGTGATTTTTAAAAGTGAGGCTGCCGGAGAATTTTTGCGGATTTTTGCTTTTCTTTGTCCGTTTATTTATATTTCATCATCAATTGCGGGAACACTTAATGGTCTTGGAAAGGTTAAAATTACGCTTGTCAATAGTATGATTTCTCTGTCGGTGCGTATTGCGTTTATTGTGGCAGTTGTGCCAAAAGCCGGGATTAAAGGCTATTTGTGGGGACAGCTTGCGGGTTATCTGCTGCTTGCGCTGCTTGACGGTTATTTTGTTGTCAAAATGGCGGGGCTTCGCATCAATCCGTGGAAGTCACTTGTTTTTCCGGCAGGCTTTGCCGCTGCCGCTGCAATATTTTCCCTTGGAACGTACCGCTGGCTTTTATATACTGCCGGGCTGCCGCCAATATTTTTAATGTGTATTTCCTGTATGATTTTAGCGATGTTTTACGGTGTAAGCCTTCTTCTTGCAGGGCTTATTGAAAAATAGGCGCCGGTTTTAAAGTTGAAAAACGGTAAATAAAGTTTAAAAGCCGGTAAAAATGCTTGACAAGATATGAGAAAGCCGTTATACTAGGCACTAATAAAAGGGAGTAGCTTACATATGATGTGTTTGCGGTTCGTCAAGACGGTATTTATACCCGGACCGCAGCTTAAGATTAAATTTTAAGAAGCAAGACTTTTATTGTATCAAGGTGTTTAATGCCGGTATGATTTTGATACAATAAAAGATTGCTTCTTTTTTGTTATATAACAATATGCAATCTTTTTGTATCAGCAGTAACCGGTGAAGAAAAGGAAGGAGAGAAAAAGATGAGTAAAGAAGAAAAGACATCACAAAACGGCGGATTTAAAGGACTTACATCGGCCGAGGCAGCACGTCTTCTTGAAGAAAACGGTTATAATGAGCTTGCCGGAGAAAAGAAAAAGAGCGTATTTATTGTATTTTTAGAACAGTTTAAAGATTTTCTCGTGATTATCTTACTTGCGGCGGCGGTGATATCGGCAGTGCTCGGCGATGCGGAAAGTGCCATTGTTATTTTTGCCGTCATTACAATGAATGCAATTTTAGGCACAGTGCAGCATGTGAAGGCACAGCATTCGCTGGAAAGTCTTAAAGCACTGTCAGCGCCGTCAGCAAAAGTTATCCGTGACGGCATGAAAATCGAAATTCCGTCAAGAGAAGTCGTTGTCGGTGATATTCTTATGATTGAGGCCGGCGATATGATCAGTGCCGACGGCGATATTATTGAAAATGTGGATTTAAAGGTGAATGAAAGTATTTTGACCGGTGAGAGCGAGGCGGTTGAAAAACGCCTTTCGACACCGGAAGATCACAGCAGGGAAACGAAGGTATGTTCAGGCTGCTTTGCCGTATACGGGCGTGCGGCTGCAAAAGTCACAGGTACCGGCATGAATACAGAAATGGGTAAAATTGCCGGGCTTATGAGAAGTACATCCGAACAGAAAACACCGCTTCAGGAGTCTATGGATAACTTCGGAAAGAAGCTTTCCATCGGTATTCTAATCGTTTGTGCACTTGTATTTGCGCTTTCTGTATGGCGCGGTGAAATGCTCATGGATGCCTTTATGTTTGCTGTGGCGCTTGCGGTTGCGGCAATTCCTGAGGCTTTAAGTTCTATTGTTACAATCGTGCTTGCTTTTGGTACACAAAAGCTTGCCAAAGAAAATGCAGTTATAAGAAAGCTTCAGTCGGTTGAAGGTCTTGGCAGTGTATCTGTCATCTGTTCCGATAAGACAGGTACATTGACACAGAATAAAATGACTGTTATGGAAAATTACGTCGATTCTAAAATGATTGAGGATAAGGATTTTGATGGCAGTGATGCCGGTCAGAAGCGTCTTGCGATGTTTGGTATTCTGTGCAGTGATGCGACAGTCAGTGGTGAACAGCTCATCGGTGATCCGACGGAAATTGCCCTTGTCGTTTTCGGAAATAAGCATGGTCTTGATACAGATACAATCAGAGGGCAGCATCCGAGACTCGGTGAAATTCCTTTTGATTCTGATAGAAAACTTATGTCAACTAAAAATGAGGTTGACGGACAGATGCTGATGATTACAAAAGGTGCGCCGGATATTCTTCTGAATAGAACAACAATGACAGAAACCCAAAAAGAACAGGCAAGCGAAGCTTATGCAGCCTTTTCTAAAAAAGGTCTGCGCGTCCTTGCATTTGCTTATAAGCCGGTGGATGCAGACCATCATCTTTCTGTGGATGATGAAAATAACCTCATTTTTGCAGGGCTTACAGCGATGATGGATCCGCCGAGAGAAACATCACGGCCTGCCGTTTGTGCATGTAAAGGCGCCGGCATAAAACCGATTATGATTACCGGCGACCATAAAATTACAGCAGCAGCCATTGCCAAAGAGGTTGGTATTATTGATGAAAATGATACTGATGAAATGGCCGTTGATGGCAGTACAATTGACGGCATGACTGACGAAGAACTGGAAGATTATGTTGAAAAGGTTTCTGTTTATGCCCGTGTGACGCCGGAGCATAAAATCCGTATTGTACGCGCATGGCAGAATAAAGGTAAGATTGTAGCGATGACCGGTGACGGTGTCAACGATGCGCCGGCCTTAAAGCAGGCAGATGTCGGTGTCGCTATGGGACAGACAGGCAGTGAGGTTGCAAAGGATGCAGCGGCTATGGTGCTGACAGATGATAACTTTGCAACGATTGTTAAAGCTGTTTCTCACGGAAGAAATATTTACGGCAATATCCGTAAAGCGATACAGTTTCTTCTTTCGGGAAATACGGCAGGTATTATTGTTGTGCTTTTGGCATCTCTTGCCGGACTGCCGCTGCCGTTTGCACCGGTACACCTTTTGTTTATTAACCTGCTGACAGACAGTCTTCCGGCGATTGCTCTCGGTCTTGAGCCTCATAGCAACAGTGTGATGAACCGTCCGCCGAGAGATAAAAAAGAAGGTATTCTTACAAAGAGCCTTCTTGGAAAAATCGGTCTTGAGGGTGCGATTATCGGCGCAGCCTCCATGGCGGGCTTTATGCTCGGTCTTCAGGTAAGCCCGGAGGCCGGCAGTACAATGGCTTTTGCAGTTTTATGTATGGCTCGTCTTTTCCACGGATTCAACTGTAAAAATGACAGACCTGTATTATTTAAGAAGGAAATGTTCAACAATATTTATCTGATTGGTGCCTTTGCCATCGGTATGATTCTGTTAAACGGCGTTCTCTTTATGACACCGCTTCACGGACTTTTCCAGATTTGCCCGATCACAGGGACAATGATTGCCCAGATTTATGGTCTTGCCATCGGCAGTATGCTTGTTATACAGCTTTGCAAAGCATTTAGAAAGAAATAATTTGAACAGCCCGCCGCTTTTTTGGCGGGCTTGTTTACTTTGAGCCGACAGGGGAGATTCGTTCGCGCAAAAGTCTGTAACATCAATAAATAGCTGCCTATTCATAAATTAAAAATAAAAGGTCAGAAAAAATAAAAAATATTTTTAAATAGTATTGACAATTGTGCGGCGCAGTGATATGATAAGATTATTAAAAACGAAGAAACTTAAAGAAAGAGAGGTACAGACCACCAAGAACGTAATTCTTAAAAACAGACGAAAAATTTAGAAGAAGGAGGTACAGACCACCAGCATCTTAATTTTTTATCCATAAGGATAACGGGAACATATCCTGAGAGAAGGATACAATAAGAAGAACGAAAAACCAAAATAAGGAAACGAGGTACAGTCCAATGCACAAGGATAAAGAAGTCTGAGTGGGGAACACTAATTGTGAAAGATTAAGTGTTCCCCATTTTTATTGTATACAGACGCGGAACATGATACAATAATCAAAGCAATTGACAGTACAGTTTTTAGTTTTGGGAGTGATGACGTGGAAGAAATACAGGGGCTTATCGAGCATATTATTTATAAAAATGACAGTAATGGTTATACGGTTCTGACGCTGATGGCACAGGGCAGTGAATTAGCCTGTGTTGGAATGCTGCCGGCAATCAGCGAGGGCGAATATATACGGGCGCAGGGAGATTATGTAGAACATGCGGTTTACGGGCGTCAGTTTAAAATAGAAAGCTACGTTGTGGAAATGCCGGAAGATGTTTATTCGGTGGAACGGTATCTGGCATCGGGTGTGATTAAGGGCATTGGCCCGTCACTTGCCGGAAAGATTGTCAAAAAGTTTAAAGAAGATACGTTCAGGATTATTGAGGAGGAGCCGGAGCGGCTTGCCGAGGTGAAAGGTATCAGTGAGAAAAAGGCACAGGATATTTATGCACAGTTTCATGAAAAGCAGGATATGCGCCAGGCGATGATGTTTCTTGAAAAATATGGGATATCAACGGCTTATGCGCTTAAAATTTATAATGAATATCAGGACAGACTTTATTCGGTGATTCAGGAAAATCCATATCAGCTTGCAGAGGATATTTCGGGGATCGGCTTTAAGCTTGCCGACGAGATTGCAGCAAAAGCCGGGATTGGCACAAATTCTGATTATCGTATACGAAGCGGCATTATTTACGCGCTGCAGCAGGCGTCCATGAATGGTCACACATATCTTCCGGAGTGTGTCCTTATTCATATGGCTGCAGAGCTTTTAAGCATTGATGAAAGCTATATTGAAAAGCATATTACGGATTTAAGCATTGATAAAAAGATTATTGTTAAGGAAAATGACGGTGAGCGTGTCGTCTATGCGTCGTCTTATTATTATTTGGAACTTAATGCGGCGCGAATGCTTTTGCAGCTCAATATGAAGTATGATATTGACGAGATGATGACGCGGCGGATGATTTCGCGCATTGAGGCCGACGAAGGGCTTGCGCTTGATGATATGCAGAAGATGGCTGTGCTTGAGGCTGCAAAAAATGGCGTTCTTGTCATTACCGGCGGACCGGGTACCGGAAAAACGACGACAATCAACACAATTATTAAGTATTTTGAGTATGAAGGCATGGATATACGGCTGGCGGCGCCGACCGGACGTGCAGCTAAGCGTATGTCGGAGGCGACAGGCTATGAGGCGCAGACAATTCACCGGATGCTTGAACTGACAGGCGTCCCTGATGAGAATGTGTCCGCCCGTTTTGAGCGGAATGAGACAAATCCGCTTGAGGCAGATGCGGTGATTATTGATGAGATGTCTATGGTTGACATAAGTCTTATGCATTCGCTTTTAAAAGCGATCTTGCCGGGAACCAGGCTGATTCTCGTCGGAGATGTCAATCAGCTTCCGAGTGTGGGTGCCGGCAATGTGCTTAAAGATATTATCCGTTCGCATTGCTTTAATGTTGTAATGCTGACAAAGATTTTCAGACAGGCACTTGAGAGTGCCATTGTCACAAATGCCCATAAAATCAATGATGGCATACCGCTTGACCTTGAGCATAAGACGACGGATTTTTTCTGCCTGAAGCGCTATAATGCCGCGGATATTATCGGGGTGATGGGCGCGCTCATAAGAGATAAACTTCCGCCGAATGTTCAGGCTTCGCCCTATGAGATTCAGGTGCTGACGCCAATGCGGAAAGGTGAGCTTGGCGTTGAAAGACTGAATCAGGTGCTGCAGAATTTTCTGAATCCGCCGGCGCCGGATAAGCGTGAGCGGGAATCCCACGGCATCACATTCCGTGAGGGTGATAAGGTCATGCAGATTAAGAACAATTATCAGCTTGAATGGGAAATCACGAGCGGCTACGGCGTCACAATTGATAAAGGCGTCGGCGTATTTAACGGCGATATGGGGATTGTCAAATCGATTAACCTTTTTTCGGAGCAGATGCTTGTTGAATTTGATGAGGGACGCAAAATTTTATATCCTTTCGCCCAGTTGGATGAGCTGGAGCTTGCCTATGCCATTACAATCCATAAATCTCAGGGCAGCGAATATCCGGCGGTGATTATTCCACTTTTGACAGGACCGAGGATGCTTTTTAACAGAAATATTTTATATACGGCCGTGACAAGGGCAAAAAAATGCGTTGCTATTGTCGGCAATGAGCATACAGTTGGAGCGATGATTGAAAATGGCAGTGAACAGAAGCGTTATTCATCGCTTGCTGAAAGAATTTGTGAGATATAAATTGAGAAAACTGTAATAAAAAAGTCAGAAACAGATGTTTAATCCATGTTATAATTTGGGTGTTACATAAAACAGCAGAGGAAGTGGAGAAGACAGATGAAAAAAGTGATAATTGCGATAATATCGCTGCTTGTGATCGGCGGATGCGCTGCAGCAGCGTTTTTTACAATTGGTCCCGGAAAAATAACAGCAGACACAGTCATGCTTCCAAAAGAAAAAGTTGAGGCAAAACTCCGGAAAAATGAGTGGGTGACTGACAGGGGACAGACGTATTATTATAATGATAACGGCAAAAAAAGCAGCGGCATGACAGTGATAGGTGATAAAACCTATTATTTTGATACGAAGCTGAACTATATGAAAAAAGGATGGGTAGCCACAGACGGCAGGAAACATTATTTTGGCGAGGACGGTGCGATGGCGACAGGCAGCGTCAAAGCCGGAGATAGAACCTATTATTTTGACGAAAACGGTGATATGGTGACCGGATGGCAAGAGAGAGAGGGCCAGACTTATTATTATGATGAAAATGGTGTTCAGGCGTTTGGACTTAAACAGATTGATGGGAAAGAATGTTGGTTTGATGAGACAACAGGTGCCTATAAGCAAGTGAACATTGATACATCAAAGCCAATGGTTGCGATTACCTATGATGACGGTCCGTCGGCAGTGACTGACAGGATTCTTGATATTTTAGAACAGAATGGTGCAAAAGCGACATTTTTCCAAATTGGAAATCAGGTGGAGAGTTATCCGAATACAGAAAAGCGCATTGCGGCGCTTGGCTGTGAACTGGCGAACCATACGTGGGAACACAAGTGGCTGTCAAGTCTTGACGTGGACGGCATTAATTATCAGCTTGATCATACGAATGAAGTTGTCGAGGCTGTTGCCGCATCCCGTCCGAAGCTGATGCGTCCGCCGGGAGGATTTTATAATGAGACGGTACAGGCAGAAGCAGATATGCCGATGATTTACTGGTCGATTGATACCGAGGACTGGAAAACACGGGATGCAGGAAAGACAATCAGCGCTGTTTTAGATCATGTAAAGGATGGCGATATTATTCTTATGCATGATTTATATGAACAGACAGCAGAGGCGTCAGAAACGATTATTCCTGAGCTGATAAAAAGAGGATATCAGCTTGTGACAGTCAGTGAACTGGCACAGGCAAGAGGCATGGCACTTGAAAACGGAAAGGTTTACTACAGCTTCTATTAAATAAAGAAAATATAAGCAAATAGAAAACAAAATATTATATGTGCAACTTGCCGAAAATAGGCCGGAAGGCAGATTTTCGGCAAGTTGTGTGTTATAATGAATATGTATGACATTTTATAGCACAAACCGAGAAAATAAGATTGTTATATCGAATAGAAAACGGAGAAAAACAGATGAATAAATATGATTATGTTGTTGTAGGTGCAGGACTTTTTTCAGGTGTATTCTGCTATCATGTAGTAAAACAGGGAAAGACTTGTCTTGTACTAGAAAAAAGAGATACTTTAGGTGGTAATATTTATTGCGAGGACATGGAAGATATCCATGTTCATAAATATGGTGCGCATATTTTTCATACAAGTAACCGCAAGGTGTGGGATTTTGTCAACAGTCTTGCGGAATTTAACCGTTATACAAATTCGCCGGTCGTAAATTATCACGGTGAGATGTATAATATGCCTTTTAACATGAATACATTCAGTAAGATGTGGGGGATTTCAACACCTGACGAGGCGAAACATATTATTGAAGAACAGAAAAAACAGATTACAAAGGAACCGGAAAATCTTGAAGAACAGGCCATCAGCCTTGTGGGCACAGACATTTATGAAAAGCTTGTGAAAGGCTACACAGAAAAACAGTGGGGCCGTGACTGCAGAGAACTTCCGGCTTTTATTATACGCAGACTTCCCGTAAGATATACTTATGATAATAATTATTTTAATGATTTATATCAGGGGATTCCTGTCGGCGGCTACAATGTGCTGACCGAAAAATTGTTTGAGGGCTGCGATATTCAGACCGGTGTGGATTACAATAAAGAAAGAGAAAAGTACGATGCCCTTGGCGAAAAAGTATTGTATACAGGTACTTTAGATTCTCTTTATGATTATTGCTATGGACAGCTGGAGTACAGAAGCTTAAGATTTGAGACGGAAGTCATTGATAAAGATAATTACCAGGGTGTAGCTGTTGTTAATTATACAGACAGAGAAACACCATATACGCGTGTGATTGAGCATAAGCATTTCGAGTTTGGCACGCAGCCAAAGACAGTCATTACGAGAGAATATCCGGTGGCATGGCAGCCTGGGATGGAACCGTATTACCCGATGAACGATGAGAAAAACCAGCAGCTTTTTGAAAAGTATAAGGCACTGGCAGCTCAGGATGAAAAGAGAATTTTCGGCGGAAGACTGGCAGAGTATAAGTATTATGATATGGATAAGGTGATAGAGTCGGCATTTGGTCTTGTAGAAAGAGAACTGATGTAAAAATATAGCAAAAGAGGAAAAGTATGAACCATCTATTTAGAAAAACAGGTATATTGATTTTAGCTGCGTCGGTGGCAGCCGGAGGGCCGGGCGTGCTGTATGCGCGCGCAGAAGAAACGACAGAGACAGTACAGGATATACAGCAGACGGGAAATGCAGAGAAAACAGAGGACATAAAAAAAGCAGATCTTGCAAAAGAAACTGAATATGCGGCCGTGTCAGCGGCAAAGGCTGCAATGGCAGAAATCGCAGTTGGGGAAACACAGCGCGTGACAATTCAGACGACAGATGATACAGCCGGTGTCAGTGAAGCCTTTATCGAAGTTTATTCAAAAAACAGAGATATCGTGGAAAAGTACAGCGTTTCTGAAATCAGAGAAAATGAATTTGTTTTTGACATTCCGGCAGAAAAAGATGATGCCGATGATGATTTCGTTGTGACAAAACTCATTATTGCGCGCGGCGGCACAGAGCAGGAAATTTCTCTTGCAGAATATCGCGCGGATTTATCCTACGCCGTTTTGCCGACAGGCAGTGACGGCACACCGGTCAGTGGCAGCGTCAGCTTTTTTGGTGAAGATGAGGAGAAGCTTGCCGGAAAAAATGCAGATGACGGCAAGTTTGTCGTTGTGCTTGATCCGGGGCATGATCCTGTATGTAAAGAGCGGGCGCCGGTCAACGGTGTATGGGAGCCGGAGCTTAACTGGATTATTTCAGACGCCATGAAAACAGAACTTGAAAAGTATAATGCGGAAGTCTATATTAACCGTTACTGGGAAGAATGTCCGGGAAAAACAGATTTGGACAATATGGCAAAGTGTGTGACCGCCCGGGCACACAGAGGGGACAAGCTTGATGCCGATTTGTTTGTGAGTTTACATAATAATGCGGCGGGAATGGGACAGCTTCAAAATTCAGCAAAAGGTTCGACAGTTTATGTGACACAGTACGGCGCATATCATGACCAGTCGGTTGTCCTTGCCAATATGGTGATGGATAAGCTTGCCGAGCTTGGCATCAGTAAACGCGGTGTGGAGACAAGAGACTGGGGCAGCGGCGGCGGAACATATGATGACGGCACACATTGGGATTATTACGCCGTCATCAGGGAATCATCATTGAATCACATTCCTTCAATTCTTATCGAACATGCCTTTATGGATAATCCGACAGATTTAGCGTTTTTGAAGGACAGAGAGATGCTCAAAAAGATGGGACAAAAAGACGCAGAGGCCATTGTAGAATATTACGGACTTGAAAAGGGCGGAGGAGACGGCAGCGGTCAGGAAGACGGCGGTGAGGATCAAAGGGCACAGGTTGAAGGCTTTGTGCGCCGTCTGTATGAGCTCGTGCTTGGCAGAGAGGCCGATGAGGCAGGGCTTAAGGCATGGACAGGCCAGCTGATCAAAAAGAACAATACGGGCGCTGAGGCGGCGTATGGCTTTGTTTTCAGTGATGAATTTAAAGAAAAAAAATTAAGCGACAAAGAATATGTTGATATTTTATACCGAACCTGTTTAAATCGTGAGGCTGACGAAAATGGCGCCGCAGCGTGGATTGAGCTGCTTAAAGTGCCGTTTTCAAGAGAATATGTACTCAGAGGATTTATTGAATCGGCAGAGTTTACAAAAATTTGCGAGTCTTACGGTATTGAGCGGGGTTCAATTGTGCTTACCGAGCCGAGAGATAAAAATGACGGCGCTACCCGTTTTGTTGCACGGTGTTACAATGTATTTTTGGATCGCGCGGCCGATGTCGATGGCTTAAATGCGTGGACGAAGGTTATTTTAGCGGATAAAGAGGAAGCGCGGAATGTACCTTATGGTTTTGTATTTTCTGATGAAATGAATAAGAAAAATCTTTCAGATGAAGCATTTGTGCGGATATTGTATGAGGGAATACTTGACAGAACACCGGATAATCAAGGCGTTGCCGAATGGGTGGAAGTTATAGAAAACGGTGAATCAAGAGAACATGTATTTGAAGGATTTGTCCGGTCGCCGGAATTTACAGAGCTTTTGAATGATTACGGTTTATAGAAAAATGGTATAATAGATATATTATACGGATGTACAGGGGATATATCGTGGTAAGATTATTGAAGAAGTTTGAAAAGTCGATGGTTTTTCTGCTTAAGCTGTTTTTATACGGCTGGCTGATTGGCAGTTTTTTTCTGATTATGGGTATTGAAAACTGGCCGCTTCTCAGATTGTCGAGAACTGCAGGCGTTACGGCGCTGACTTTTGTGGCTGTGGGACTTTGCATGACAATGGCTTACGGCACTTATGATATCGGGCAGAGAAAAAGCAAACCAATTATATCATCGCTTGCTTTGGCAACAGCAATTACAGATATTATTACAGAGCTGCAGCTTTCGATTATGAATACGAACGAGGCCAACGGTCTTGCTTTTGACCTTGCAAGTGTCGGACTTTTAGTGATTACATTTATTGTGCAGCTCATAGGAATCACAATATTTGTTTATGGGGGAAACTGGCTGTTTTTTACGGTCAATAAGCCTCAGAAATGCTGTCTGATTACTGATTGTAAGGAGAGTTTTTTAGAAGCGATTGAAGCCATTGGAAGTTTTAAGAAACAGTATAAGGTCGAATATGTAAGAAACTATGAAGCTGATGACTTATACGACATACTGATTCAGTGCGACACAGTTTTTATTTATAACCTGCCAATTGAGCGGCGGACGGAGATTGTTGAGTACTGTTACAGAAATCTGATCAATATCTATTTTAATCCTGAAATATCGGATATTGTTGAGATTAATGCAAAGCATACGATTATTGACGATATATCCTTTGTGTGCGCACCGGTTAAAGAATTGTCTTTTGAACAGAGGGCAGTGAAGCGGTTTATGGATATTGTACTGTCGGTTGTGATTTTAGTGGTGCTGAGCCCGGTCTTTTTAGGCTGCGCCATCGCAATCAAAGTATGTGACGGCGGAAAAGTTATTTTTAAGCAGCAGAGGGCAACAAAAAACGGACGGATATTTTCTGTATACAAATTTAGGACAATGAAAGAAAATGCAGAAAATTATTCGGCAAAGGAGGATGATGACCGAATTACGTCAGTAGGCAGAGTGCTCAGAAAGTACCGCCTTGATGAACTGCCGCAAGTATTAAATATACTTAAAGGTGAAATGAGCTTTGTCGGTCCCCGCCCCGAGATGCTTAAAAATGTTTATTTATATACGCGGGAATGCCCTGAGTTTGAATACAGACTGAGAGTGAAAGCCGGTCTTACCGGATATGCACAGATTGCAGGAAAGTATAATACATCGCCGAAATATAAACTGATTCTTGACCTTATGTATATAGAGAATTATTCTCTGACAAAGGATATTAAGCTGCTTTTACAGACGCTTGTTGTTTTCTTTAAGTCGGACAGCACGGAGGGATTTAACGAAAGGCTGGATAGCGATATTGAAAAATATAGAAAGAAAATGGATATAAACTTATGAAGGTGATTGGATGGAAAAACATTTTGTGACCGGCGGTATTGTAACCTATAATAATGAAAAGATTATAAAAAAGTGTATCAGGACAATTTTAGAATACACAAAGGATATAGATTTTAAGCTTTATGTGTATGATAACTGTTCCTGTGACGGGACGGTTTCTGTTATAGAACAGAATTTTCCTGAAGTAACAGTGATACAAAGCCGTAAAAATGAAGGCTTTGGCCGGGGGCATAACCGGATTATGGAACAGGTTGATTCTGTTTATCATGTGCTTATTAATCCGGACATTGCCATAGAAACACCGGTGATCGGGCGGATGACTGCCTATATGGAAAAACATCAGAATATCAGTATTTTACTGCCGAAGGTGCTCAATACAGACGGTACGGAGCAGTTCTTGCCGAAGCGGCAGCCAGACTTCAAATTTGTCGTTATGAGTAAGTTTGCGCCGTTTAAATATTACAGAAAATTATATACAGGCGAAACAGAAATTGCAGACAGACCGGTAAAGTGCCAAAATATTTCGGGAAGCTTTTTTATAATTAAAACAGAGATCTTAAAGGCGCTCGGAGGATTTGATGAGCGGTACTTTATGTACTTTGAGGATGCAGATCTGGCACAGAGAGTCATCAATGCCGGCGGAAGTATTGTATATCATCCGGATTTTTGTGTGTATCATGAATGGAAAAGAGATAATACAAGGAGTATGAGAGGCATTTGCATATTTTTATGTTCCATGTTTAAATATATGCTTAAATGGAAACGGTTTTAAAGGATGGAGGCAGCAGGATGGTTGATATATTGATGGCTGTTTATAATGGTGAAAAGTATCTGAAGGCACAGCTTGAGTCTATAGAAAAGCAGACATATAAGCAGTGGCATCTTATTATAAGAGATGATGCTTCTTCGGACAGAAGCGTGGAAATTGCGGAAGCTTTCAGTAAAAAATTTGAGCCGGGCAAGGTCGTTGTTTTAAAAAATGAGACAGCATCCGGCTGTTCCAAAAATAATTTCATGCGGCTCATTCATGATTCAGACGCCGAGTATATCATGTTCTCGGATCAGGATGATATATGGCTTGAAAATAAGGCAGAGCTGACATTAAAGGCCATGAAAAGGGCTGAAAAGACTTATGGCACAGAAGTGCCGGTGCTTGTTCATTCGGATTTATGTGTTGTCGATGAACAGCTTAATGTACTTAGTGAATCATTTTTTGATTATCAGAAACTGCCAAAGCAGACAAGTCTTGCGCAGCTTATGCTGCAAAATTCGGTGACAGGCTGTACGGTGATGATTAACCGGCGGTTAAGAGAATATTTAAAGATGGCAGACTGTACAGAAGAAATTGTGATGCATGATTATTTTGCAGCGCTGATTGCCGCTGTTTTCGGAAAAATTATTTTTATAAAACGTCCGCTGATTTTATATAGACAGCACGGTAATAATGTCGTTGGGGCATCAAAGGCGTCAAGTTTTGCCTATATTAAGCAGAGGGCACTGGCAGGGAAAAAACAATTCAGACAGCGTATGGAAGATACGATGGTACAAACAGCGTATTTTAACCGGGTGTATGATAGTCTTTTAGTGCATAATCCTTATAAGTGCCTTCTTTTGGGCTATGCAGCTTTAGTAAAAGCAAATAAGAAAGAAAGAATTAAGTTTTATGTCAGAAACAGGGCGCTGAAATATGGTATAATAAGAAAGATTATGCAAATTATTTGGAGTTGAGTATGAGTATACAGAAGGTTATAATGGCTTCATCTGAGAAGGTCAAGCCTTTATTAAAGAAAATATTTCCGCAGCAGCTTTTAAGCAATGCGAAAAATAAAATGCTGGACAAGCAGCTTGCCGGGCTTATTTCAGAAGGAAAGGAAGCCTTTGTGCGGGAGACTTACCCGGACGGTATTAATTTAATCGGGCTTTTGCGCGCGCAGATGGGGCTTGGACAGAGCAGCCGACTGTTGGCAGATATGATTGAAAATTCAAAATATCCGCTGTCCCTGTATGATTTTAAGCTTGGCAGTGCGCTGATGAGCAGTGAAGACCACACTTTAGATGATAAAATTACCGATGAATTAAAGTATAATATCAATCTTATCCACATCAACCCGGATGAGATGAAGCTGTTATACACAAGAATGGATGCGGCGGCGTGGAAAAAGCGGTATAATATTGCCTTTTGGCTGTGGGAATTGGAGGAAATACCGGAGAGCTGGAAAACATATTTTCCGCTTTTGGATGAGATTTGGACGCCGTCAGAATTCATAAGTCAAAGCTTAAGAAAGGTGACGGATTTGCCGGTGACGACAATTCCTTACTGTGTCAAGGCACCGACAGAAAGTCAATATACGAGAACATATTTTAAACTTCCGGAGGATAAGTTTTTGTTTTTAGCGATGTACGATTCAAACAGTACGCGCGAGCGGAAAAATCCTATGGGAGTTATTCGTGCGTTTAAAAAGGCTTTTTCGCCGGACGATAAAAATGTCGGACTTGTGCTGAAGGTAAATAATGCCAGAGAAGAAGACATGGCGCTGCTCAAAGGTATGTTAAAGGATTACGATAATATTTACTATGTGACAGAGATTATGAGCAAGGTGGAAGTTAATAGTCTTATTAAGGCGGCAGACGTTTTTGTGTCACTCCACAGAGCCGAGGGCTTCGGGCTGGTGATGGCGGAGGCGATGCTAAACGGTACGCCGGTGATTGCGACAAACTGGTCGTCAAATACAGAATTTATGAATGAAAACGTTGCCTGTATGGTTGATTATAAATTTACAAAGCTGGAAAATGACTGTCCGCCGTATAAAAAGGGCGCAGTGTGGGCTGATCCGGATGTTTGCCAGGCGGCCGCATTTATGAAAAAGCTGTACAGCGACCGGGATTTTTATCATCAATTATCTGATGACGCCAGGGCCTTTATTTCAGAAAAATTGGGCATGGCAAAGGCTGTATCACTGATAGAGAAACGTATCGAAAAAATTTACAAGAAGGATTGAGAATATGAAGCATCTTAGAGAAATATATGATTATAGAGAAATGATATACAGTCTTGTGCGTCAGGAACTGCGGGGGCGGTATAAAGGCTCTGTTTTGGGATTTTTGTGGACATTTATTAATCCCCTTTTGCAGCTTGCGGTATATACATTTGTGTTTTCAATTATTATGCCAAACGGTATCGACAAGTTTTATCTGTACCTTTTCGTCGGTCTTGTGCCGTGGCTGTTTTTCAGCGGCTCCGTGACCGGAGGTTCAGCCTGCATTATGACGCACAAGGATATGGTCAAAAAGATTTACTTTCCGAGAGAAGTTATGCCGATATCCTATGTGACAAGCGGCTTTGTGAATATGCTGTTTTCATTTATTGTAATTATTTTCGTTGTGTTAATCTCAGGCATCGGCTTTAATCTTAAAGCGTGGCTTTTCCTGCCGGCAGTGATGATTGTTGAATATGTCATGGCGCTGGGGGCGGCGATGGTCACCTGTGCGCTGACGGTTTATTTCAGGGATCTGGAGTATATTTTAGGCATTGTCATGATGGCATGGATGTATATGACGCCGATTATTTATTCTGTAGATATGATACCGGAGAAGTTAAGACCGATTCTTAACATTAATCCGATGACGCCGGTCATTGTGGCATACAGAGATATTTTGTATTATAAGCAGATCCCGGAATTGGGAAATCTTATGTGGGCGCTTGTTCTCGGAATTTTAGTTCTTGTCATCGGCATCGGCGTATTTAACAAGCTTCAGAAAGGCTTTGCGGAGGAATTGTAATGGACAGAGAAAATGCGATAGAAGTAAAAAATGTACGGAAGAAGTTCAGAGTGTACTATGATAAAGGCAGTGAATTAAAGGAACGGCTGTTATTCCGAAACAGAAGCAGATACGAAGACCGATGGGTGCTTGACGGCATTAGCTTTAATGTTAAAAAAGGTGAGGCCATCGGTCTGATCGGCCATAACGGCTGCGGCAAGAGTACAACACTGAAGCTGCTCACGAGAATTATGTATCCGAATGAGGGCAGCATTGAACTTCAGGGACGTGTCTCCAGTTTGATTGAACTTGGCGCCGGGTTTCATCCGGATATGAGCGGCCGGGAAAATATTTATACAAATGCTTCGATTTTCGGGCTTTCAAGAAAAGAAATTGACGAGCGAATGGATGATATTATCGAGTTTTCGGAAATGGAGCAGTTTTTGGATAATCCGGTAAGAACTTATTCGTCGGGAATGTATATGCGCCTTGCCTTTTCCGTGGCAATCAATGTTAATGCAGATATTTTACTGATTGATGAAATATTGGCCGTCGGTGATATTAACTTTCAGGGCAAGTGCTTTAATAAGCTGAGAGAAATTAAGGCGCAGGGAACAACGATTGTCATTGTGTCACATTCACTCGGACAGATTGAGCAGATATGCGACAGAACGATATGGCTTCATGAGGGCAAGATTAAGGCTGAGGGCAAGCCGAGGGATATCCATCCTGAGTATATGGACTTTATGGGACAGAAACGGCAGGAAATTGCAGAAAAAGAAAAAAATCATAAAGAACAGAAGGAAGGACACGCTGAGGGCGAGCGCAAAGAAAGCACCGAGGAAGCTAAGCCGGAGGATAATAAGCGCTGGGGCAATGGTTTTGCACGCATAGAAAGAGTAAGAATGGTTGATGAGGATGGAAAAACTCAGAAGACATTTGTAACCGGAAGCAAGGTGACGGTAGAGTTTGACTATAGTGTGAAGCAAAAAGTCAAGGATGCAGTTTTTGGTATCGGCATTTTTAATCAGAGCGGCGAGCGCATTTACGGGACAAATACCCGTATTGACCAGTTAGAGGAATTTGATTTGGAAAAGAGCGGCACGATGAAAGTGAATTTAGAGCATGTGGATTTGCTGCCGGGCATTTATCTTTTAGATGTTGCGATAGAATCAGAGGTCGGTGTGGCTGTCGATTATTTCAGGGAAGCCTATATATTTGAGATGTATTCGGCTGTCGGCGATTTAGGCGTCGTGAGGCTGCCGCATCAGTGGGAGATTTAAGAAAACGGGGGATTGTTAAATGTTTGGACAGTCAGAATTAAAGCAAAAGCAGACAGAACTTGAACAGAAACAAACTGAGCAGGAAGGAAAAACGAGACAGCTGGAAGAACAACTGGAAACAGAGGCAGAAAAGAAAATCGCCGCACTTTCAGAGCGGTGTCAAAGTCTTGAGAAAAGAGTAAATTATCTTGAAGAATGTTTGAGCAGCTATGAAAATGCGTTGATTAATCTAAGAAATAACAACGCGCGTCTTGATTTACTTGAGCAAAATATGGAACGCAGCTTTGTGAAGCTTAAAAAGCTTGAAAAGGGCGGTTGTGCTCCGGCACAGGACGGCGCGCAGAGTGAAAGTATTGTGTCCGTCAGACAGACAGAAAATGCGGTGCAGGCATCTGCCTTGGCCCCGTCGGCAGAAACTTACAGTGACATCGACTATTTTGACTTCGAAAATCATTTCAGAGGCAGCAGGGAAGGGATCAAGGAAAGACAGCGCCAGTATTTAGACTATTTTTCAGAATGTAAAAATGTGGTTGATATCGGCTGCGGCCGCGGTGAGTTTTTAGAACTTTTAAAAGAAAATCATATTGGCGCCACAGGTGTGGACACTTACGATGAATTTGTAGAGTATTGTAAGGAACGTAAGCTTTCGGCGGTATGTGATGACGGCGGTCATTACTTAAAAACAATTGAAAGTACAGATGGTATTTTTGTAGGCCAGGTTGTCGAGCATCTGAAAGAATATCAGATTATCGATTTATGTAATACGGCATTTGAAAAAATGGAAAGCGGCAGCTATCTTGTGATTGAAACGCCGAACCCGACATCACTGGCAATTTATACACATGCATTTTATGTCGATCCGTCTCATGTAAAACCGGTACACCCGCTGACGATGGAATATTTTCTTCAGAAAGCCGGTTTTAAGAATATAAAAATTATTTATACAGATACAAGCAAAATAAACTGTCACATACCGGCGCTGCGCGGTGAGGGGATTGAGAATTTAGATGAATTTAATGATGTCATGAGCGATGTATCATCGACACTTTTTGGCAGTCAGGATTATGCAATTATTGCAAGAAAATAAACAGGAGGTGGCCGTGATGGCACAGCAGATGAAAGAGATTAATGTAGAACAGATTATGCAGGAAATAAAGGAGGATATTCAGAAAAGAGGCTATACTGACGAGAATATTGATTTTGAAAATATTACCGGAAATGTGAAGGCTGTTTTGGGGATAAAGACTGACTTTAGCGCGCATGAGCTGGAATGTGCCATCAGGGGTGCAGCAGACATGCACCGTATCGAATACTACAGGATGATTCCAAAAGGCGGTGTTAAAAGCTTTATCCAGCGTTCCATAAGAAAGATGGTAAAGTTTATGATGGTTCCGATGGTAGACCAGCAGAACCAGTTTAATTATCAGACAACTGTATGTCTGCGCCAGTTCGAGGCTTTTGTTAAAGAACATGATATGCAGATGGAACAGAAGGATCAGATGATTGACCGGCTGGAGGAAAAGCTGTTTGAACTTAATCAGCGTTGTGAGGCACTTGAGAGCCAATTGAAAGATAAGGAGGCATCACGGTGAAAATAATACAGATGCTTCCGACACTTGCTTTCGGCGATGCTGTCGGAAATGATACACTGGCTTTAATGCAGGTCATTGAGGAGATGGGCTATGAAACCGGAATTTATGCCGAATCGATAGACCAGCGCCTGAAGGATAAGCGTATTAAGCCTGCCTATAAAATACCATATTTAAGACCGGAGGATATATTGATTTATCATATGTCCATCGGTTCACAGCTCACATATGAAATTGAGACGTACAGCTGTAAGAAAATCATGATTTATCATAATGTCACGCCGGCCGAGTTTCCGGCGCCGTACAATCCGTTTACGGCGGAAGCGTGCAGGGAAGGTATCGAGCAGGTGAAATATCTGGCAGATAAGTTTGACTACTGTCTTGCAGATTCGGAATTTAATAAACAGGAACTTATCCGTATGGGTTACAAATGTAAGATTGACGTACTTCCGATACTGATTCCGTTTGACGATTATAAAAAGGCGCCGGCCAAAAAGGTACTGCGCCGGTTTAACGATGATTATGTGAATATTCTGTTTACAGGAAGAATTGCGGCGAACAAAAAGCAAGAAGACATTATTAAGACATTTTATTATTATAAAAAGTATATCAATCCGAAAAGCAGGCTCTTTTTAGTAGGCTCTTATAATGGTATGGAAAATTACTATCACAGCCTGAAGGCTTATGTCGAGCGCTTAAAGCTGGAGGACGTTTATTTTACAGGTCATATAAGCTTTGCAGAAATTTTGGCTTATTACAGTCTGGCGGATGTTTTCCTGTGCATGAGTGAGCATGAAGGCTTTTGCGTGCCGCTGGCAGAGGCAATGGCTTTTGAAATTCCGATTATCGCCTATGACAGCTCAGCCATTGCGGGAACGCTCGGCGGAAGCGGCATACTTTTAAAGGAAAAAGATTGCCGGGCTGCGGCGGAGATGATTCACAGATTGATGACGGATGGCAGTCTTAAAGCGTCAGTGATTTATAATCAGAATATACGTCTGAAAGACTTTGAACATGATGCGATTAAAGAGCAGTTCCAAAAATATATCAGTAATTTTTCGGGGGAATAGTATATGAGAAGGATAGCGCTTATTAATCAGCGGTACGGTCTGGAGGTCAACGGCGGTTCGGAATACTATACGAGGCTTATTGCAGAAAAGCTGAGTAAAAATTTTGATGTTGAGGTATTGACAACAACCGCCATTGGATATGATACGTGGGAAAATTATTATAGTGAAGGTACAGAAAAAATTAATGGGATAAAGGTGCGTCGGTTTAGAGTGGACCGTCCGCGGGATGTTGCGGCCTTTAATAAGCTGACAGATAAGCTTGTGTCTGACACTGAGCGGACACCGGAGGATGAGCGTCGGTGGATTGACGCACAAGGGCCGGTATGCGACAGCCTTATCAATTATATATGCGCGCACAAAGAAGACTACGATATTTTTGTGTTTGTCACTTACCTTTACTATCTGACGGCCAAGGGGCTGCCGCAGATTGCTGAAAAATCCGTTTTAATTCCGACAGCTCATGATGAACCGTATATATATTTCAATGTTTACCGCGATATATTTTTAAAGCCTCAGGGAATTATTTATCTTACAGATGAAGAAAAAGCGTTTGTTGAGCAGCTTTTTGAAAACAGCCATATTCAAAATATTGTGGCTGCGACAGGTGTTGATATTCCTGAAAATGTCAGTGACATAGCTTTCAGAAAAAAATTCCGTATATGGGATGAGTATATTATTTATGTTGGAAGAATTGACGCGACAAAAGGCTGCGACAAGCTGTTTGATTATTTTATTGCTTATAAGGTCAGACATCCGAAAAGCCGGCTGAAGCTTGTTTTAATGGGCAAAAAGATGATTGAAGTGCCGAATCATCCGGACATTGTAAGCCTCGGCTTTGTCAGTGAGGAAGATAAGTATAACGGAATATCCGGCGCTAAGGCACTTGTGCTGCCGTCTGAATTTGAGAGTCTTTCAATCTCGGTGCTTGAAGCGATGTCTTTGCATGTGCCGGTGATCGTCAACGGAAAATGTGAGGTTCTTAAAGGACATTGCCTTAAGAGTAATGGTGGTCTGTACTATGAGGACTACTGTGAATTTGAAGGCATTTTAAGATGGATGGCATCAAACGGAGAACTGTGTCAGCAGATGGGCGAAAACGCCCGCGCCTATATTGATAAATTTTATCAGTGGGACGTTATTGTAGAAAATATATCAGAATTTTTTAACGAGATTATAGATAAGACCGGAGGCGGCAAGAAGTGAAAAAAATAGGATTTGTAATTCCCTGGTACGGAGAAGATATTCCGGGCGGCGCCGAAATGGAGCTGAGGGGGCTTGTGCATCATCTTCATGATGCCGGTGTGGCGCTTGAGGTGCTTACAACGTGCGTTAAAGAGTTTACAAGCGACTGGAATATCAATTATCATCCGGCGGGACTGACTGAAATTAATGGAATAAGTGTCCGGCGGTTTAAAGTACGTAAAAGAGATACACAGGCGTTTGACAGTGTCAATATTAAGCTGATGAACGGTCAGATGCTTGACCGTGAGGAAGAACATATATTTATTCATGAGATGGTCAACAGCGAGGATATGTACCGTTACATGAAAGAGCATGAGGATGAATATGGTCTTTTCGTGTTTATCCCGTATATGTTCGGAACGACTTACTACGGTACACTTGCCTGTCCACAAAAGGCGGTGCTCATTCCGTGCTTCCATGATGAAGCCTATATATATATGAAGATATTCCGTGAGGCCTATTCAAAGGCGGCGGGAATTGTCTACAACGCACAGCCGGAATATGAGATGATGCAGCCGATTTACAATCTGGAAAATACGTGCCAGCAGGTGATTGGCGTCGGCATGAATACCGACATTTCATACGATAAACAGCGCTTTTATGAGAAATATAAAATTGATGGGCCGTTTATCGTTTATGCGGGCCGCAAAGACGTCGGGAAAAATATTTATACGCTCATCAATTATTTTGAGCAGTATAAAAAGCGGATGCAAAATGATATGAAGCTTGTTTTGATCGGCGGCGGTGAGGTTGAAATACCGGAAGGTATTAAGAAGGACGTTTATGATTTAGGCTTTGTTGATATTCAGGATAAATATGATATTACGGCAGCGGCGACACTTTTATGTCAGCCGTCAAAAAATGAAAGCTTTTCGATTGTCATCATGGAAAGCTGGCTTTGCGGACGCCCGGTGCTTGTCCATGAAGCCTGTGAGGTGACAAAACATTTTGCAGTGGATTCCAATGGAGGTCTGTACTTTGGAAATTATCCGGAATTTGAGCATTGTGTGAATTATATTCTTGAGCATCCGAACGAGGCGTCTCAGATGGGAAAAAATGGATGTAAATATGTGAAAGAAAACTTTGACTGGAAGGTTGTCATTAAAAAATATACGGACTTCTTTGAGGAGGTTATCCGTAAATATCAGCAGTAAAGAGAGGAAAAGCAGTGAATAATCGCAGGGATGAAATCTATGACAGTATTACAAAAAAACAAATTGGAATATTGCTTGCAGCCGGCGGGTTGATTGGTGCAGTAATTTTTATTATTTGCTACGGTTTTGCTGTACTTGACGTGACAAATGACGGATGGCTGCTTAAAGGCGGGGATCTGATGCAGCATTATGTCGGGTGGAAGGCGTACAGACAGTCACCATGGCAGTTTCCAATCGGTATGACGGAGGGACTTATTTATCCGGATGAGACGTGTGTCATCTATACAGATTCCATCCCGCTGTTTGCGATATTTTTTAAACTGCTTTCACCCTTGCTTCCCGGAACCTTTCAATATTTTGGTTTATGGGGAATTATGAGCTTTATATTAATGGGCGGCATATCGGCGGTGATACTGCGAAAAGGTACGGATAAGCTGTATTTATGTGTGGCAGGCTCTGTATTTTTCAGCTTTTCACCTTACGTTTTTCAAAGAATGTATGGTCATACGGCATTAGCCGGTCAATGGGTCATACTTCTTGCCATCATGATATGGGTATACAGGCCGTATTTTAACAATTTTAAGAAGAAAACAATCGCGTGGGGTATACTTTTGGTTACAGCCTCACTCGTTCATATTTACTACATTCCGATGGTGATGATATTTATGATATTTTCCTGTGTCCAGGATGCACTTGAAAATAGCGGATGGAAACAGGACTTATTGACAGGAATCATTATCATCGCGGCAGATTTGTTTGTTTTATATTGTGTCGGGGCATTTTCAGTGCCGAGCGCAATGCAGGATACCGGTCTTGGTAATTATAGTGCGAATCTGAATGCCTTTTGGAATCCGCTTGGAAAGGGCAGGATACTTCCGACACGTTTGTTCCGGGAAGGACAGGACGAAGGCTTCGGATATCTTGGCTTTGGAATACTGCTTCTGCTTTTGTGTGCGGCAGTCATAGCTTTCGTGCACAGCATTATTAAATATCTCAGCCAAAGGCAGAGAAAAGCCGGCATGGACACCACATCAAAAAATAAGGGCAGCGTGCGCCGGTTTATAGCAGAGCATTCTTTTGCAGTCAGCATGACAGCCGCGATTTTGGCAGCTGTGATACTGGCGCTGAGTCCTGTGATTACATATAATGAGCAAATTATTGTGACAATTCCTTATCCGGAAATCATTATAAAACTGTTGTCTATTTTCAGGGCATCAGGGCGTTTTATATGGTGCGCCTGTTATGTGATTATGATTTTTGCAATGATTTCTGTGATAAAACTTATCAGCCATAAACACATTGCGGCAGTTGTTTTATCAGCAGCCCTCCTGATGCAGATTTATGATTTATCTCCGCTTATAACGTCAAGGGATACGCTGACAAGCGAAGAAAATCAGATGAATGTTTTTTCATCTGAGCGGTGGGAGAAAGTTACACAAGGCAAGACGCATCTTCAGACAATGCCGTTTAACATGATGTGGGGGAATTTTGATATGGATCATGTTTATGCATGTGCAAATTTTGCACTGGACCATGACATGACAACAAACTTTTATATTGCGGCACGTATTGACTATGACAAGCTTGCTGCCAATGAACAAGATATTCGTGAAACACTGAATAAAGGTGTCCGTCCGACGGATACTTTGTATATATTAGATTCAGAAGACACAGGAAAAGCCTATGGAATGACTGTTGAACAAATCGACGGAATGGCTGTAGGGTATTTTGGAGAATAAATATGGAAGAAATAAAAATGAATGCAGGACGGCTGTCGGTTGTGATGCCTGCGTATAACGAAGGAAAAAATATTTATCATAATATAGAGCGCGTCAGGACGGCCGTTGAAAAATTTGCAGACGATTATGAAATTATTGTTGTCAATGACGGCAGCAGTGATCATACAAAAGATGAAGTTTTAAGGGCACAAAAAGAAAGTTCGAGGGTTCGTCTTGTCAGCTATCGCAAAAACAGAGGTAAAGGCGGCGCTATTAAAAAAGGTGTGGCAGAGGCAGGCGGTGAATATATTGCCTTTTTAGATGCTGATTTGGATTTACCGCCGGAACAGCTTGAAAAGTATTTAGAACAGCTTAAAAACAATAGGGCTGATGTTGTGATCGGTTCAAAGATGCATAAGGATTCGGAGCTTGATTATCCGCTTGTGCGCAGAATTATAAGTTTTGGCTACTACAGTATGCTGAAAATACTGTTTCATCTGAATGTTAAGGACACACAAACAGGAATTAAGATGTTTAGGGCAGAGGCGTTAAAGTCAATCATCGGTTTAGTTAAAACAAAAGGTTTTGCTTATGATATAGAAATTCTTGTAGCATTAAACTGCAGAAAATACAGAATTATGGAAATGCCGGTAAAACTTGTCTTCGGACGGGAAAATGGTATGGGAAGAATTAAACTTAAGGATATTCTTCAGGTATTCTCGGATACATGGAAAATATTCTGGAGAGCAAACGTGAGGAAGGATTATAGAAAACTTTAAGACAGAGGGCGCAGTGTATGATTGGATTTATGTTTTTTTTAGATCTGATATTGGTTACTATAATTTATGGTTTATTCATAAAAAAAGTAAATATTATAGAGCTTATCGTTCCTTCGATGTTATTATTTTTTATGCAATATATTGTAATTGCAGGTTTTTTTTGGTGGATAGATAACTTTTCGATTGTAAAGACATTATTTATGGCGATTTTGGCAGATATCGTTTTTATTGTATTTGAAATCAAAGGTTTAAAAAGAAAAAGTATAAAAATTCATTGGGAAATAAAGCTGTATTTTCCTGTTATTATCATTGTATTGTGTGTCCTTCCTTTTACATTTCAGAAATTTGAATATTTTGGCATGGGACAGGACGAAGGCGTTTATCAGACACAGGCGATACAGTTTATATATGGGCATACAGAAGTACAGCAGGATATTGAGGAATATGAAAAATTAGAAACAGAAACGGCAAAACAGACGTTTAAATTGGCGGCGGAAGAAAGCCTTATGGGGTTTTATAATTATGACAGTCAGCTGCCGTTTGCATCCGAGAAAAATGAAATCAGTGAGGTGTCAGGAATATTTCACGGAATCGCTACGTTTCCCGCGATATTAGCGTTATGGGGAGAAATATTTGGAATTAGCCATATGTCGGATGTTCAGACAATATTTTTTGTAAGTAGTATTTTTTTATGTTTTCTAATATTACAGCAATTGAAAATAAAAAAATGGTTGTCGGTAGGAATTACTGCATTATTTGCGTTTTCACCGTTAGTTTTGTGGAGCTCTAAATCAGCTTTGACAGAGATCGTTCTAACATCAATGATCACATTGTTTATATACTTTATTTTGAAGAAGGAAAGAAAATATATTTTTTGTTCCATTATACCGCTTGCGGCATTTTGCTTTTTTCATATAACAATTTATACTGTTATTCCATGCTTTTTAATGTTATATTTTGGATTGTATTTATATTCAAATGATAAGTATTATATATATGCTGCGTTTATTCTGAATACAATTTTTGCAGCGGGCATATTCATGATGATGATGACAGCAGGAACGTATAGTTTTTCTTATAACTTTAGTCCGGTGTATCATTTGATTCCGGGTGCGACACAAAAAAATATTGTGTATATAATTATAGGATGCTGTGCAGTCGTCTATGCTATGGGCGGCATACTGTTGAAAATCAAACAGAAAACAGTGATAAAAAAATTTTTCAAATATCGGAATATTTGGATAAGAGTTCTATTAATTGCGGCAATATTAAATCAAATAAGAATTGTTTTAAATATAAGAGAACTGTATCAAGGCGGATTTGGTGCAATAGAACACTTGAGTATTACAGGAATTTTTATGGCGATAGGATTCATTGTACCGGTTTTGGCCAGCGTGTTATTTTTTATTTTTATTAAAAGAGTTACAGAAAATGTGAATCATATGATCGTCGTGTGGCTGTTTTTATATTGCATTGTTTTTTATTGCTCTGTGATGAAAACGCATATTGAATATTACTATTATTACGGTAGATATTTAGTACCATACCTTATTATTATACTTTTAATTTCAGCAATTGCTTTAAATTGCATGAATAGTAAATTAACACTTGCAGCAGTAATTTGCAGTGGTATATGTATCATCCCATATGATTTAGTATTTCTCAATTACCAGGATGATACTAGAATAGAGTGGGATGTATTAGAAGCTATACCCAAGTACATTGATAACAAAGATAATGTGTTTGTTTCAGAGGAAGATATGAAATATTTCTTTTTTGCCGTAAGAGCAATGACCGGAGCCCAAGTATACCCGGATATAGCCAATATACGTGAAGATGTACAAGACTTTAGTGATGGCAATAATATTTATTACTTGAGTTCAAATAGCGAAGATAAAAATCACATTATTTATGAGAATATATATTTTATGGAACAAGATAATAATCATTGTCAGGGAAAGATTTTTCCGTTTCCAACAAAAATGGAAAGTGAGGAAAGAAGATTTGTAATTACAAAAATAAAATAGAGGTAGATAAATTTATGAAAATAGCAGTTGCAGGAACAGGATATGTAGGACTTGTCACAGGTGTCTGTCTGGCAAGCAAAGGTCATCATGTCGTTTGTGTTGATGTCGATGAAAAGAAAGTTGAACTGATGAAAAAGGGAATTTCTCCGATTTACGAGCCGGGGCTTTCTGAGTTAATGATTGAAAATATGGGAAGACTGACTTTTACAACGGATTATGCGATGGCATATAAAGATGCGGAAGTTATATTTATCGGCGTCGGTACACCGGAGAAAAAGGACGGTTCGGCAAATCTGAACTATGTGTATCAGGTGGCTGGGCAGATTGCAGAAAGTGTGACAAGAGATTGCGTTGTTGTCGTGAAATCGACAGTGCCAATAGGAACAAATGACAAGGTGGAGGCTTATATTCAGAGCCATTTAAAAAATAAGGTCGATGTTGCCATAGCTTCTAATCCGGAATTTTTGGCACAGGGTACGGCTGTGAGAGATACGCTCCATGCATCAAGAATCGTCATTGGTGTTGAAAATGCAAAGGCAGGAGAGATACTCCAAAAGGTTTATGAGAATTTTGATGCGCCAAAGCTTGTCACAAACAGACGAAGTGCCGAGATGATTAAGTATGCTTCCAACGACTTCCTTGCGTTGAAAATTTCCTATATTAATGAGATCGCCAATTTGTGTGAAAGTGTCGGCGCTGATATTGAGGATGTTGCTAAGGGTATGGGCTTTGACAGCAGAATCGGAAATCGCTTTTTAAGCGCCGGTATCGGTTACGGCGGTTCATGCTTTCCGAAGGATACAAAGGCATTAAGCTGGCTTGCTGCCTTTAATGATAAGGAAATTAAGACGGTGCGCGCTGCAATCGAGGTTAATGATAATCAAAAGCTTAAACTTATTAAAAAGGCAAGAAAATATTATTATGATTTTTCGGGTCTTACAATTGCAGTTTTAGGATTAACATTTAAGCCGGGAACAGATGACCTGCGAGAGGCGCCATCGCTTGTAAATATTCCGATTATGCTGGAGGACGGCGCTAAGGTTAAGGCTTGGGACCCCGTCGGCGTAGAAAATTACAAAAAATACTATCCGACAGAAATCGAATATTGTGATACAATCATAGAAACATTAAAGGATGCGGATATCTGTTTTATATTTACTGAATGGGAAGATGTCAAGAACATGGATTTATCATGGTTTGAAAAATATATGAAAAAACCGATTGTCCTTGACGGCCGCAACTGTTATCCGCTGGATGCATTTAAGGACGTACATATTTTGTACGATTCAATTGGCAGAGCGGTTGTGGATTATCTATATTTAGATAACCACGAATAAAAACTATTAATAAACAAAAGAGAGGGTTCATGAAATGAAGTTAATTATCCAGATTCCATGTTACAATGAAGCAGAAACATTGAAAATTGCATTGGATGCACTACCAAAACACATTGACGGTATTGATGTTATTGAATATCTTATTATTAATGACGGAAGCAAGGACAATACAGTTGAAGTTGCTAAAGAGTGGGGTGTGAACTATATTGTCAATTTCAGAAATAATAAAGGACTTGCTCGCGGTTTTATGGCAGGACTTGACGCCTGCTTGAGAAACGGCGCGGATATTATTGTTAATACAGATGCGGATAATCAGTATTGCGGTGATGATATTGAAAAGCTTATTCAGCCGATTCTCCGAGGTGAAGCCGGAATGGTTGTCGGGGAGAGACCGATTGATGATACAGAGCATTTTTCGCCGTTAAAGAAGAAACTCCAGCACCTTGGCAGCTGGGTTGTAAGAAAAGCCTCAAAAACAGATGTGCCGGATGCACCAAGTGGTTTTAGAGCGTACAGCAGAAGCACAGCGATGCGTATGAATGTAATTAATGAATACACTTATACTTTGGAAACGATTGTTCAGGCAGGAAGAAATAAGATGGCTGTGACTTCTGTGCCAATCCGTACAAACCCTGAGCTTAGAAAGTCAAGACTGTTTCACAGTATGTTTGGCTATGTAAAGAAATCAATGCTTACAATCGGCCGTGCTTACATGATGTATAAACCTTTGGCTGTATTTTCTGCTATTGC
The DNA here is from genome assembly GCA_900557175.1 of uncultured Eubacteriales bacterium. Lineage (GTDB taxonomy): Bacteria > Bacillota > Clostridia > Lachnospirales > Lachnospiraceae > Scybalocola_A. The sequence goes on along the minus strand of USSL01000001.1, from coordinate 7,901 downwards.
GGCAGTATTTGGAACAACAGGTATCGGCATCGGTATCCGCTATTTATATCGTAGATTTAACGGCAAAGGACAGGGAAATGTACAGTCATTAATTCTTTCAAGTATGCTTATTGTTATTGCAGCGATATGTGGGGTTATAGGATTGTTAGCCGATGTGATTGCAGGCAACAGAAAGCTTTTACAGGAAATCCAGTTCGAGCTTAGAAAAATGGATTATGGTCCGGGACACGAGGCAATGAAAAGAAAAGACGGTATTGTTGAGGAAGATATATAATTACGAGTGATGAAGGGGTTATTATGAAAAAGAAAAAGTTGTTGGTGACTGCATCTACATTTCCGCGATGGGAAGGGGATACAGAACCGCGGTTTGTGTTGGATTTGTCAAAACAATTAAAGAAATATTTTGATGTTACGGTATTAGCACCAGCGGCACCGGGGGCTAAGGAAAAAGAAATATTAGAAGGTGTTAAAGTATTGCGATATCATTATTTTCCTATACATAAATGGGAAACATTGTGTTATCCTGGGGCTATTGTACCGCGAATTAAAGAGAAAAAAATCCGAGTATTGCTTGTACCATTCCTTTTTGCAGGATTGTTTTTTAAATTATTTAGGATAAAATCACATTTTGATTGTGTTCATGCGCACTGGATTATACCTCAGGGAATTGTTCAGTCTTTTATTGGAATGCCATATATTGTTACAGGACATGGAGGTGATGTGACTTCTTTGAATAAAGGGATTATTAAGAAGTTGAAGTTTAGATGTCTTGTGAAAGCTAAAAAAATAACAGTTGTATCCAATGCTTTGAAAAAGGAAGTAGAGGCCATTTGCCATAGAAATGATGTAAAGATTATTTCTATGGGGTGTGATACGACACATTTTGACAAAAAATATAGAGTTGAAAATTATTTTCATCAAGGCGAGAAACCAGTTGTGCTCTTTGTAGGTCGTTTGGCTGAGAAAAAGGGTGTTACTTATTTAATCGAAGCGATGAAATATATTGATGCAAAATTGATTATTGTAGGCGACGGACCATTGAAAAATGATTTAATGCAGCAGGCAGTACCGCAAAAAGATAAAATATGTTTCATGGGCTCAAGGACACATCAAGAATTGATAGAAATATACGCTTCGGCTGATGTTTTTGTTGCACCGAGTATAACTGCTGCTGATGGAGACAAAGAAGGATTGGGCTTGGTATTATTAGAAGCAATGGCTTCAGGACTTCCGGTAATCGGAAGTAATTCCGGAGGAATACCAGAGATAGTCCATGACGGTAAGAATGGATTTTTAACCAGAGAAAAAGATTCAAAGGCAATTGCTCAAAAAGTCAACGTTCTATTAACGAATAGAGAAGAATATGAGAAAATGTCTGAAAATGCTGTATTAACTGCCAAGGAATATGATTATAAAGTTCTTGGAAAAAAATATAGCCGATTGATAAAAGAAGTGCTTAATGAAAATTAGGAGTATGAAAATGGGATTAGTGGCTTTAAATTATATTTATTTAAGTGAAAAACATGCGGGTGGCAAGGACCAGGTTGGATTAAATTTGCTTAGAGGTTTTTATGAGCAAGGAAAAACAAAAAATATGTTGGTCATATGTTATGAATATACAAAGTCAGTTATTTTGAAATATGCGCCGGATGTAAAAATTATTGCATTAAAGAATCCTAAAATACAAAACGAATTGGGCCGTATGCTTAGTATTTGTTATGTGAATTCGGTGGTTATACCTAAATTAATTAAGAAATATCGTATACGTGTATTATATCATTTGAGTTGTAATAATGGACTTAGGAAATTGAAAACAAAGAGTATTGTTATTCCTCATGATATAAAGGCAGTTTCTCATAGAGTACTGGCAAATGTAAAAATTCCATTCATAAAGCATTTCATTTATAAGGTAATGTATGCTGTTGATTTTAAACATGCAGATTGTATTATTGCAATTAGCAATACGGATAAAGGGGAAATTTCAAAATATTATCCTTCTGTAAAAAATAAAATTGTGAGGATTTATAATCCGATTGATTTTGAAAGAAAAGTCATTGACGGCGAGAAGAAAAAAAAGGATATTGTTGCAATTAATTTACAATTTCATCATAAGAATGTAATTACTCTTATAAAAGCGTTTGAATTAATAAAAGATAAGACAGAGTGCAATTTAATTTTAATAGGAAATGTTCCTGACAGAGTAAAATATTTAAAGGAATATGTGGCGTCACACAATTTAGATGACAGGATTATCTTTAAGGGCTTCTTGGAGGATGCGGAAAGAAACTGTTTGCTTGAGAATTGCAGATTGTATGTCAATCCAACATTATATGAAGGGTTTGGTATGACAGCTGTGGAGGCAATTATTTTAGGGGTGCCTACATTAGTATCTAAGATTCCAACAAATTATGAAGTAACTCAGGGACTATGCGAATATTATTATCCGCCGGAAGATGAAAAAGTACTGGCAGAGAAGCTGATAGAGTGTTTGAATAAAAAGTATAGTTCAGATGTGCTTGAAGAAAGCAGTAAACGTATATATGAGCTGTATAATTACAGACATATAAGCAAGTTGTATTTACGTTTGTTTCGAGCTGTTATGGAGAGAGAATAATGGAAGATCTTATAAGTATTATTGTGCCTGTATATAATGCAGAAAAGTATTTAGGAAGATGCATAAAATCACTTGTCATGCAGACGTATGCCAATATAGAGATTATATTAGTGAATGATGGATCGTCAGATCAGTCCAAGCAGTTATGTGAAGCCTATGCCGGTAAATATGACAATATTGTGCTGATGGACAAAGAAAACGGCGGTGCAGCTTCAGCACGCAACAGAGGCATCGACATTGCGAAGGGGGAATACTTAGCGTTTGTCGATGCCGATGATTATGTTCAGGAAACATTTATTGAGCGTCTATATTATTTATGCAAAAAATACAATAGTGAAATTGCAATTTGTGACTTCGAATGGACAGATAAAGACAATATAAACTTTAAAAGCTTAGTGGCAGAAGAAAAAGAATGGGTAAATACACCGATGGAAATGATGTTTAGGTGTTGTAATAAAGATAAAATTAAAGAAACAATTGTTCCGAATAAATTATATAAAAAAGAATTGTTCGGAGATTTTAGGTATCCGGAAGGAATGACATATGAGGACTTGGCAGCAACGCATAAAATATTATATAAAGCAACTTCAATTGCAGAATGTAATAATAAAATGTATGCATATTTTATGTCAGGTGACAGTGTTACACGAAAAAAATATAATTTGTTAAATTTTAATTCTGAAAACAAAGCTCAGAATGAAAGATTGGAATTTTTTGAAAAACTTGGTAATGAGAAATTATTTCAGAAGGCATTGGTTTCTGTTCAACGAAATCGAATTGCCAATTATTGTAAAGCGGCTATTGATATGCCGGAATGTGTAGCCGAGAGACAGGAACTATTAAGAAAATACAGAGAAGATTGTAAAAATATAAAAACAAAGGTTGGCTGTCAGGATAAAATATTATTTTCAGTTTTTAAAATATCACCGTGGGCGTGTGTAAAGTTGCTATGGCCAATCTATTTAGTATTGGATAGAAAAAAGAATAAAATTGTGTAATGCTCTAATTTAAAAGAGGTGTCAAATGCGTATTATTTATTTAAATTCGGAAAGTGTTTATGGTAAAATTAATTCAGGAAGTTTACAATGCTCATATAGTAATTTTAAGATGTTGAAGAAAATTTCAGGCAATGAGTTTTGTCATATTTATTTAGATTTAAATAATAAGGTTTATTCAAATGCAAGATATGAATTTAAACGGGCAGAGCGAAAGATGGATAAATTCATATTGTCTTTATCCAACAGACGCTTTTTATATCCGAAAGATGAAAACAAAATTGCAAAATTAGTTATCGGAAAGAAACCGGATATTGTTGTGTATGAAGGTCCTTACTGGAACAATGTCATTCGTATTGTTAAGAAATATAGTCCCGGTATACTTTTTATTATCTTCATGCAAAATGTAGAAAAACAGTATTTTGCTAACTTAAAAAATAAATCTTTAGGATACCGTCTTTTATACAAGGTTGTAAAAAAATGTGAAAAAGAGTCTGTGGATTTAGCAGACAGGATTATTTGCTTGAATCGGCGGGACGGACAACTATTAAAGCAGACATATAACAGGAAAGCAGATATGTATTTGCCGATAAATATGTCGGATGTATGTAAGGAAGAACTGATTAAGAACTCGCATTGCAATAAAGAATTACTTTTTGTAGGAAGTTTATTTGAGGCAAATTATGACGGAATTAAGTGGTTTGTTGAAAAGGTGATGAGCAGACTGCCGGAATATAAATTGACTATTGTGGGGCGGAATTTTGAAAAAGTCAGGGATGAGCTGCAAAGAGATAATGTCTGTGTTGTGGGCAGCGTGGATGATTTGTCATCTTACTATTATGAATATCCTGTAATGATTATGCCGATTTTATATGGCGCGGGAATGAAGGTAAAAACAGCAGAGGCGCTCATGTATGGAAAAACGATTTTAGGAACAGCAGAAGCCTTTGAAGGGTACAATTTAAATAATGTTCAGGGGACTTTTCTATGTCAGTCAGAAAGTGATTTTGTTGAGACGATTAAAAAAGTTTATAGTCATCCGATGTATTTGCAGATACAGAGTGAAGTCAGAAAAACCTTTTTAGAACATTTTGAAACCTTGAATCTTTTGAAAGCTTTAGAAAGTAAATTGTTGCAATGGAATGGAAAGATATGATATGGGGAAAAGGTAAAAATATAATTGAAAAAATTATTGCAATCGGGTGCCCGGTGACTATTTTAATTATTTGCCTGATGAATGTATATCGCTTGTATGGCGCAGTTATTGTTCCGGATGAGATTGGATACTGGGCATCAGGCGCACTTTTTAATGGAGAAAACTGGAGTGATTCACTGACAACCAGCTCATATTATGGATGGGGTTATGGTTTAATCTTAGGTTTGATTTTAAAACTGAATGTTTCACCGGTTATTTCATATAGGATTGCGATTGCAATTAATGCACTTATGTTAGTTGCGTGCTATTTTGTGGCACAGAAAATTTGTAAAATACTTTTTAAAAATTTTTCTGTTAATAGCAGAAGATTAATTTGTCTTGCTGCGACGTTATATTCGGGCTATATTTTTTATTCGCAGACGACATATTGTGAAACACTATTGCTTTTGTTGTTTTGGCTCAGTGCGCTTCTGATTTTACAGCTGACAGAAAAGGTCACCGTGAAGAAATGTATTTTGCTTTCAGTTGTAGCTTCATTTATGGTGGCAGTTCATTTGCGTATGCTTGTTGTTTCGATTGCAATTTTTATGACGATGTTTTATTTAATATTATGTCGGAAATTAAAAATCAGACATTTGAGTATTATTGTTATTACGATATGTTTGGGTATTGCAGGCGTACTTTTAGTTAAGGATTATGTTGTACAAAGCTTATATATGAATAGTATTATGCCAGATAATACGCTTGGCGGACAAATCAGCAAGATGTCTTTGCTATTGTCGTGGGATGGCATTAAAAGATTAGTCATGGGATTTGTAGGAAGACTGATGTATTTGGGCTCGGCTTCTTTTTTAATGATATATGTTTTTTTGGGACAATACATATATAAAATATATAAGTTTTTAGTGAAAAAAGAATCTTTATGCAATATTAAACATTCGATTTTCTTATTTTATATTTCTATTACACTCATAGGCGAAATGCTGCTGTCTTCATATTCAATGATGACTTTTAGCCGGATTGACCATATTATTTATGGGCGCTATAATGAATTTGTATTAGGCGCGGTTATTTTGTATGTGCTTTGTACAGTAAGGAAAAGCAATATATTAAAATATGGCATCGTTTCTATTGCCTGTCATATGATGATATGTCTATTAACATATGTTTACATGTTAAACAAGAATTTAGGGGCACTTTCTGCTTATACAGTCCCGGGAATTTGGGGATTTTATTCCGGCACGGATATGGATTTGAAAGTAAAATCTACCATATATGCAGGAGTAATTTCAATAGCTATTTTTGTTTTACTTATCCTTTTAGTGAGATTTGGATTTTTTAAGATTATGACAATCTTAAGCTGTGTATTGTGGTCATCCATTGCTTTATATGGGGCTTCGATTTCTTTATATCGCGAGCAAGAAGGCTATGAAAAGGATTACAATAAATTTGCAGAGGAAACGATTGATATTTTAAATGGAGAGAGTGTTTACTATGTAATTAATAATACAGAGTTTGTTTCGTGGTCAAAATTGAAATTAAAGTTTTTTATGCCATATACAGATGTTATTGGTTGTGAAACTTATGAATACTCGGATGTTGAATTTGGCCAAAAGCTGATTTTATATAATGACCGGCAATATTCAGCGGGCATTACGTGTACATTAAGTGAACCGATTTTGTCAACTCAGTATTTTACATTATATGAAAAACAGGATAATAAAGAGAAATTTCTTAAAGAAAATAAAAAAAATAGTGATTCTAAATTTATAGATAATTTATATAAGCACTTATTGGGAAGGGATGCAGATAAAATTGGGAAAAAACAATTTGGTAAAATGCTGAAATCCGGGTATACACGTGCACAGATTTACGATGATATTTATGATTCAGATGAATTTCAGGATCAGATAAATCGGAAGTAATAATGCAACTAGAGATTTAATTAGAAGTTTTTCATGAGCAAGTTTGGAGGAAACGTGAGAAAGTTTTTAAAAAATGTGTCATATTTGATGCTCGTTAATGCACTGTCATTTTTAATTTCTGCGATAGTGACGTTTATTGTGCCAAAATTTCTATCAGTCAGTCAGTACAGCTATTTTCAGCTATACTTGTTTTATATGAATTATATTGGGTTTTGCTGTATTGGCTGGGTTGATGGCATTGTTTTAAGGTATGCGGGTAAGTACTTTGAGGACTTGAATTTAAAGTTATTCAAAGGACAACTCGTCATGTATTCTGCATTGGAAATAATAATAGGAATTTTAATTATTGTTTCGGTGATGGTTTTTCAACCGGCAGATATAAATAAAGCAACAGTATTTACAATGGTTGGAATAGCCATAATAGTAAGTCTGATTAATGCTTTTTTTAGATATTTGATGCAGGCCGTAAATTATATTGATAAATATGCAAAAAACATATTGATTGAAAAAACGGTTTATTTTCTAGGTGTTATATTGGCCTTGATGTTTGGAAAATTCGGATTTGTCTATATGATTTCGGCGGATTTACTGGGAAAGGCTGCTTCGTTAATTCATATGCTGATTGTGAATCGGGCAATTGTTAGTGCGAAGATGGTTTCAATAAACGAGATACTTATAGAAGCCAAAGAAAATATTCGCGTTGGGATAAAATTACTTATTGCTAATGGCGCCAGTTTGTTGATTGTCGGTATCGTGAGATACTCCATTCAATCTCAATGGGATGTTGAAACATTTGGAAAAGTATCTTTATCATTAAGTGTTTCAAATATGTTTATGGGATTTATTCAGGCGGTTGGAGTGTCTTTATTTCCAATGTTAAGGCGTATTAATCAAGATAGATTAAGTCAACTTTACTTGACAATACGTCATATGCTTATGTTTCCGATGCTGGGATGCCTGATATTTTATTATCCGGTATATTTGATACTTTCTGTGTGGCTGCCTGAATATGCGGAAAGTTTGCACTATATGGCAATTATGTTTCCTATATGTATATTTGAAAGTAAAATTCAATTGTTGACAGAACCGTATTTGAAGTCTTTGAGAAAAGAAGCTGCGCTGCTTAAAGTCAATGTTTTTATGGTAATACTTAGTTTGATTTTTTCAGCAGTCAGTGTTGGCATTTTGGAAAATCTAAATTTAACTGTCTT